>NZ_JBPKJK010000025.1:0-75635 GCF_051756985.1 Saccharothrix sabaoui | reverse complement strand
CACGCACTCGGGCGCCTGCTTGAACGCCTGGCCCAGCTCGGGGTCGTCCTGGAGCTTCTTGATCTGCTCCTGGAGCTTGGACGGGTCGGCCTGGTCGCCGCCGAGCTGCTCCAGCTTCGTCGCGAACTCCGGGTCGGCCGGGTCCAGCGCGGCCAGCTCGGTGTTGACCTTGGACAGCGTCTCACCCGACTCGGTGAAGAACTTCACCAGCTCGTCGTGCAGGGCCTGCGCGTCGGCCGACGGCGCGCCCAGGTCCTCCATCTTCTCGCCGGCGGCGCTCAGCGACGTCCCGGCCTTGGAGCTGTAGTCGAGCAGCGCGGCCTTCTGCACGGCCGGGTCCTCGGCGCCACCCTCGAACATCGTCTTGAGCAGCGCGAGCACGCCCTCGATCGTGGGGCCGATGCCCTCGCAGAACGTCCCCGTCCACTGGACCGGGTCGGACTTCGCCGCGACCGACGAGGTGGTGGTGGGGGTGGCGGACGCGGCGCTGGAGCCGTTGCCCGCGGCGCCGGAGCCACCACCGCACGCCGCGCTCACCAGAACGGCGGCGAAGACACCCGCAAGGGTGACACGATGCTTCACAATTCCCCCAAAGGATTGGCAAGAGACCGAGCAACCTACTACGTGGTGGGTACCGCCGATCCGGTAGGAGTCAACCTTCGCAGCCCCTGGCACGCGCGGGCCTTCTCCGCCGCCGCCGTCAGCTCCGGCGACGCGTCCAGCGCCTTCAAGGGCTCCACGAACGTGTCCAGGCGCGCGATCGCCTCGCCGGCGGCCTGGAGGCCGCCCGTCTGGTCGTTCGCGTCCGCCGCCTCCAGCGCCGCCTTGGCGTCGGAGAAGTTCTTGGCGATGTCCGCGAACGTCGTCGCCATCGCCCCCACCTGCTCGTCACCGCCGGCCACCGGCGACGGCCCGACCCCGCGCAGCGCCTCCGCCGTCCGGTTGTAGGCGTCGGCCATCTGGCCCATGTACGCCGCCATGTCGGCCTTGAGCTTGGCCGGGTCGCCCGCGTCGAGCTGGGGCGGCGTCTTGGGCGCGGTGACGAACGTGGACGCCGCCGTGCACACCTTGTCCACGTAGGCGACCGCCGCGTCCGCGGACGACGCCGAAGACGACGACGCGGGCGAGGGCGTGCCGCCGTCCCCGGACGAACACCCGGCGACGACCAGCGCCGCCGTCGCGACCAGCACAGACAGCCTCATCGAGTGGCTCCCAACGTCTCGGTCATCGCACCCAGTGTGCCCCGACCGGACGAACGGGCACCAACGGGAGCGGGGCGCCCGTCAGGACGCCCCGCCACCGTGCGCTCGGTTCCCGCGTCGACGCCTACGCGGCGCCGTTGGCCACCGACGCCCCCTCGGACGAGGCCGGCGCGGACGGCGCGGGCGGCTCGTCGGAGATCACGGTGCCCCGGCGCTTCGAGATCACCACGGCCGCCACGATCACCACGACGGCCACGACCGCGATCGCGTACCGCACCCCGGCCGACGCGTCCGCGCCCACCGAGAACGTCACGATCGCGGGCGCGATCAGCACCGAGACCAGGTTCATCACCTTGATCAGCGGGTTGATGGCCGGGCCGGCGGTGTCCTTGAACGGGTCGCCGACCGTGTCGCCGATGACGGTGGCCGCGTGGGCGTCCGAGCCCTTGCCGCCGTGGTTGCCGTCCTCGACGAGCTTCTTCGCGTTGTCCCAGGCGCCACCGGAGTTGGCCAGGAACACCGCCATCAGCGTGCCGGTGGCGATCGCGCCGGCCAGGTACCCGGCCAGCGGGCCGACGCCCAGGCCGAAGCCCACCGCGATCGGCGCCATGACGGCCAGCAGGCCCGGCGTGGCCAGCTCGCGCAGCGAGTCGCGCGTGCAGATGTCCACGACCCGGCCGTACTCCGGCTTCACGGTGCCGTCCATGATCCCGGGGTTCTCCCGGAACTGGCGGCGCACCTCGAACACGATCGCGCCCGCCGCCCGCGTCACCGCGTTGACGGCCAAGCCGGAGAACATGAACACCACGGCCGCGCCGATGATCACGCCGACCAGCACGTTCGGGTCGGACACCAGGTTGGAGAACGACACCGGCACGTCGCCGGCGCCGATCCCGACCTTGGTCAGGGCCTGCGAGATCGCGTCCTTGTACGACCCGAACAGCGCGGTCGCCGCGAGCACGGCCGTCGCGATCGCGATGCCCTTGGTGATCGCCTTCGTGGTGTTGCCCACCGCGTCCAGCTCGGTGAGGATCTGCGCGCCCTCGCCGTCGACGTCGCCGGACATCTCCGCGATGCCCTGCGCGTTGTCCGAGACCGGGCCGAAGGTGTCCATGGCGACGATGACGCCGACCGTGGTCAGCAGGCCGCAACCGGCCAGCGCGACCGCGAACAGCGCCACGACGACGGAGCCGGACAGCAGGAACGCGCCGTACACCGCCGCGCCGATGACCAGCGCCGTGTAGACGGCCGACTCGAAGCCGACCGAGATGCCGGACAGGATGACGGTGGCCGCACCGGTCAGCGAGGTCCGGCCGACCTCCTTGACCGGCTTGTGCTCGGTGCCGGTGTAGTAGCCGGTCAGCCAGAGGATGACGCCCGCGAGCACGATGCCGATGATGACGGCGACGGCCGCGATCAGCGCCGGGTTGCCGCTGACGCCCTTGATCTCGTCCGACACGCCCTCCAGGGCGCCGAACGTGCTGGGCAGGTAGACGAACGCCGCCACGCTGCACAGCACCGCCGAGATGACCGCCGAGATGTAGAACGACCGGTTGATCGCCGACAGCCCGTTCTCGCCCGTGCGCGCGCTGGTGATGTAGACGCCGATGACCGCCGTCAGCACGCCGATGGCGGGCACGATCAGCGGGAACAGCAGGCCCTGCGTGCCGAACGCGGCCGTGCCCAGGATCAGCGACGCCACGAGCGTCACCGCGTAGGACTCGAACAGGTCCGCCGCCATGCCGGCGCAGTCGCCGACGTTGTCGCCCACGTTGTCCGCGATGGTCGCGGCGTTGCGCGGGTCGTCCTCGGGGATGCCCTGCTCGACCTTGCCGACCAGGTCGGCGCCGACGTCCGCGGCCTTGGTGAAGATGCCGCCGCCGACGCGCATGAACATCGCCAGGAGGGCGGCGCCGAAGCCGAAGCCCTCCAGCACCTTCGGGGCCTGCCCCGCGTAGACCAGCACGACCAGGGCCGCGCCGAACAGACCCAGGCCGACGGTGAACATGCCGACCACGCCACCGGTGCGGAACGCGATCCGCATGGCCTTCTCCCGACCACCGGCCTCCTTGGCCGCGGCGGCGACGCGCACGTTCGCGCGGGTCGACAGCCACATGCCGAGGTAGCCGATGATCGCCGAGAAGACCGCGCCGACGATGAAGAACAGCGACCTGCCGATGCGCTCGCCGATGTCGTCGGCGGGGAGCGCGAACAGCAGCACGAACACGACGACCACGAAGATGCCGAGCGTGCGGAACTGCCGGTTGAGGTAGGCCGCTGCGCCCTCTTGGACCGCCTTGGCGATGTCCTGCATCTTGGCGGTGCCCTGGCCCGCGGCCAGCACCTCGCGAAGCAGCACGTACCCGACGGCCAGGGCGGCCAGCGCGACCACGGCGACCACGGCGACTAGGCCGCGATCACCTCCGGAGAGCTCGAGGCCCTCCGCGAGGAATTGCCGGGACATCCGTCCTCCTGGTGAGTTTTCCTAGCCCAACTCCGGGGGCACCCCGCTGTGTGAGGCGGGTCACTCACGCGACTGTCAGCCCCGACACAACGTGATGCATCCCTCATTGGACGCGATAGCGGCGGAGTCTATTCATAGCCGGCAAGGAGGCAACGGCCCGCTCCGATCCGTACACACACCGTTATCCACACTGGAAGCGAACACCGTGTCGACACCGTGTGCGAAGCTGCGGTCCGTGGTGAACCAGGGACGTCGTCTGCTGGACCGGGTGCTCGCCGGGGTCCCGGTCGGTGAATCCCCGCTGACGCACAGCGAGGACCTGCCCGCCCGGCCCGCGCGCCACGCGCCGTGGCCCTCCTGGACCTCGCCCGAGGTGGTGTCCGCGCTGGTCGACCGCGGTGTGCGGGAACCGTGGCGGCACCAGGCGGAGGCGGCCGACCTCGCGCGGGACGGCAAGCACGTCGTCGTCGCCACGGGCACGGCCTCGGGGAAGTCGCTCGCCTACCAGCTGCCGGTCCTCTCGGCCCTCGTCGCCGCACCGGGCACGACGTCGCGGGCAACAGCTCTGTACCTGTCACCGACCAAGGCGCTCGGCGCGGACCAGCTCCGGTCCGTCGACTCGCTGGGCCTGCCGGGCGTGCGCGCCGCGTCGTTCGACGGGGACACGCCGATGGCGGAACGCGACTGGGTGCGGGCGCACGCGAACTGGGTGTTCACCAACCCCGACATGCTGCACCGCGGCGTGCTGCCCCACCACGCCCGCTGGATCAGGTTCCTGCGCGGGCTGTCGTACGTCGTGGTCGACGAGTGCCACACCTACCGGGGCGTGTTCGGCTCCCACGTGGCGCTGCTGCTGCGCCGCCTGCGCCGGATCGCGAACCGCTACGGCGCAGACCCGGTGTTCGTGCTGGCCTCGGCCACGGTCGCCGACCCCGCGTCCTCGGCCTCCGCCCTCCTCGGCCTGCCGTGCACCGCCGTCACCGACGACGGCTCGCCCCGCGCGGCCCGCACGGTCGCGCTGTGGGAACCGCCCCTGCTGGACGACCTGGAGGGCGAGAACGGCGCGCCGGTCCGCCGGTCGGCGGGCGCGGAGACCTCGCGCATCCTGGCCGACCTCGTCGTCGAGGGCGCGCGGTCGCTCGCGTTCGTCCGCTCCCGGGTGGGCGCCGAGCTGACCGCCCTCGGCGCCCGCCGCGTGCTCGCCGAGGTCGACCCGGAGCTGGCGGGCCGGGTCGCCGCCTACCGCGGCGGCTACCTGCCCGAGGAGCGCCGCGCCCTGGAGCGCGCCGTGTCGTCCGGCGACCTGCTCGGCGTGGCCACCACCAACGCCCTCGAACTGGGCGTCGACATCGTCGGCCTGGACGCGGTCGTCGTCGCCGGGTTCCCGGGCACGCTCGCGTCGTTCTGGCAGCAGGCGGGCCGCGCCGGCCGCACCGGCGACTCCGACGCGCTCGTCGTCTTCGTCGCCCGCGACGACCCGCTGGACACCTACCTGGTGCACAACCCGTCCGCCGTGCTGCACAAGCCGGTCGAGGCGACGGTGCTGGACCCGGCGAACCCGTACGTCCTGGAGCCCCAGCTCGCCTGCGCCGCCGCCGAGCTGCCGCTGACGCCCGACGCGCTGACCGACTTCGGCGGCGACGCGGCGCTGGCCGTGCTCGACGACATGGTGGGGCGCAAGGTGCTGCGCCGTCGCCCGAACGGCTGGTACTGGACGTCCCGCGACCGGCCGCACGGCGAGGTCGACATCCGCGGCTCGGGCGGCGAGCAGGTCGTGGTCGTGGAGGCCGACTCGGGCCGGATGCTCGGCACGGTCGACCCGGGCGCGGCGCACCGGACCGTCCACGACGGGGCCGTCTACCTGCACCAGGGCGAGTCGTACGTGGTGGACCGGCTCGACCTGGACAGCGGGATCGCCCTGGTGCACGCCGAGCGGCCGGACTGGTCGACGACGGCCCGCGACACCAAGGACATCTCGATCGTCCGCGAGGTGGAGCGGCGGGACTTCGGGGGCGTGACCGTCTGCCTCGGCGAGGTGGAGGTGACCTCGCAGGTGGTCGGCTACCTGCGGAAGCTGTCGTCCGGCCAGGTCGTCGACTCGGTGCCGCTGGACCTGCCCGCGCAGACCCTCGTCACCCGCGCGGTCTGGTACACGGTCTCGGCGGGGTTGCTGGGCAGTGCGCCGGGGGGCGCCGGTCTGGCTCCGGCGCGCGTCCCCGGCGCACTGCACGCCGCCGAACACGCGGCGATCGGCCTGCTACCGCTCTTCGCGACCTGTGACCGTTGGGACATCGGCGGCGTCTCGACCGCACTGCACCAGGACACCGGGGAGGCGACGGTGTTCGTGCACGACGGTCATCCGGGGGGTGCCGGGTTCGCCGACCGCGGGTTCAACGCGGTAGTCCCGTGGTTGGTCGCTACTAGGGAGGCCATCGCTGCTTGCGCGTGTCCGGCCGGGTGCCCGTCCTGCGTTCAGTCGCCCAAGTGCGGGAACGGCAACGATCCGCTGGACAAGGCGGGCGGGGTGGCCGTGCTGGACGTCGTGCTCGGGTTCGTCGGGGAGAGGCCCCACGACGTCCGGCACGGCCACGGTGGTCACGACCGGTCGGCGGTGACCAGGTCGTAGGTCGGGGTGCTCTGCGCCAGGCGCAGGGCGTCCTGGACGACGCTCGCGGGCGGCAGGTCCCACCCGCAGACCTGGGGCTTGACCCGCCAGTGCACGACCCCGTGGTGCGCGGGGCTCGGCGGCAGCGGGACGTACTCGCCGGCGGCGTAGTGCCGGACGTCGTCGTTCACGCGGACCGAACCGCCGGAGGCGACGAGGAACAGCCACCGCCCGGCCGGGGTCGCGACGATCGGGACGGGGTTGCCGGTGGCGCGCAGCGCGACGGCGGCGCGGTGGCCCAGGTCGGCGCCGACCTCGACGGCGTCCACGCCGTGACCGGTGGCCAGCAGGATGCTGTAGGACTGGCCGGCCCACCAGGTGGCGACCTCGTCGGCGCTGGTGCCGACGCGCGCCTCCCAGTCGTGGTGCACGGGGACGGGGCCGTGGTGCTCCACCCCGTCGCGGCCGGCCCACTGCCCGCCCGCCGGATAGGTGCCCGGCAGCACAGACCACCCGTGCCACGCGAGGGTGACCGCCTCCGCGCGCAGCTCGATGCGGAATGCCCCGCGCCAGCTATCCGACCACTCCATCTTCCGTTCGCCTCCTCTGTGCGACCACGACACCGTGTCGGGCGTTCTTCGACACCGCGTTGGTGCCGCCACTTGAACTAACGGCATGACCGGGGGTTCTGGTAACCCGCAGTCGACAAGTGGGCGATGTGGCACGGCGAGCGCGGCGGCCGCGCGGTGCGGCTGAACGGCCCCGGGACCGCTCATCCCCGGCGAGGCCGCGGATATGCGGTCGTGTGAGTCCGCTCACCGCCGCCGACCGACCGTTCACCGTGTCGTGCGGTGCTCACCCTTCGGCCGGACCTGCCCGCGCCCGAGCGCTCGGCGCGCCGAACACCGCCTCCTCACCGCTCACCACCACTTCCACCTCCCACCCGTCGACCGCGCACCCGTCCAACCGCCCGCCCATCCGCTCGACGACCACCCGTGCCCGCGAGCAGGCCGCGTCCACCCCCTCGACCACCCACGAGGCCGCCGCCAAGGCGCCCAGGTCGGCGGCGGCGGCGACGCGGTGCCGGACGATCGCCGCCTCACCCACCAGCACCCCGACCAGCACCAACGCACCCCACACCCCCACCACGGCCACCGCGACGACCGAGGCGGCCCCGCGCTCGCCACCCCCGCCCTCCCGGTCGGCCCCGTCACCCGGCCGGCCCCACCACCTCCCCCTCCGCCACACCCCGCTCGTCCCCTCCCGACTCCTGCACTCCCGGTTCCAGGACGGCGTAGGCCCGAGCCCGCAACTCGATCCCGAACCGCGACACCCGCACCTCGACCCACGCCCCCGTCCCGCCCGCTCCTCCTTCCCGCCGCACGTCGAACGAAGCTCCTTCCGGCGCAACGGCGTCCACCACCCCTCGTGCCGCCCCGTCGTCCCCGCGCGCGACAACCCGAGCCACCTCCCGCGCCGCGTCCGTGCACCGCAACTGCCCGACCACCGCCATCACGGCCCCGACCCCGAGCGCCAGCACGACGACCAACCCGCACACCGCGACAGCGGCCTCGACCGTCACCGCGCCCCGATCTCCCAGCGGTGGCGGCGAATTCGCCACCCGCCGCACCGCGCGGCCGTTCACAAGCCCACCGTGAAGGCGCGCTGCACCAGTTCCTGGACCGCGACCGCGAGCCAGTCGGCGGTGGCGATCCCGTAGAGCACCATCGCCACCGCCGCGGCGGCCAACGTGCCGATCGCGTACTCGGCCGTCGACATCCCTTCTTCTCCCACCGTCTCCATCCCTCCACTGTGGACAATCACCAGTTCTCCCCCACCCTGCCGACCAGACCGATCACCACCGGCACGACGCCCAGGCACAGGAACGCCGGCAGGAAGCACAGCGCCAGCGGTCCCGCCACCAGCACGGCCGCCCGCTGCGCCCGCGCCTCGGCCTGGTCGGCGATCGCCGCCCTGGCCTCCACCGCCAGGTCGGCGGCGGCACCCGCCAGGGCGGCACCCGACCTCGCGGTGCGCCGGGCGGCCCGCGCCAGCGGAGCGGTGTCCGGGTGGAGCAGGGCACCCGCCCACGCCGTCACCGGGTCCGCGCCCAGGCTCAGCAGGTCGCCGACCTCCCGGAGCCGCTCGGCGGCCCCCGGCGGCACACCCGCCAGCACCGCGTGCACCGCCCGGGCCACCGGCAACCCCGCCCGCAGCGCGGCGGCCAGCAGGTCCCAGGTCGCCGCCTGCGCGAACGGGTCCGGCGGGCGCGGCCCGACCTTCCGGGGCCGCGCGGGCGGAGGTTTCAGCCGGACGCTCGCGGCGGGCCGCGCCGGGAACACGACCAGCGCCAACGCCAACAGGAACAGCGTCACGCGACCACCCGCCCCGACAACCGCCCGCGCCACCGCGCCCCGCCGCCGACAGGCACCGCACCGGCCGCCGGTAATCCCGCCACCGCCACGCGACCGGCCGCTCCAAGAGCCGCCCGCCACACCGCAACCCCACCGCCGGCACCGGTCACCGCCGTTCCTGGCGCCGTCACGCCACCGGCCACCTCGTCAACCGCCCGCCACGCCACACCCCCGCCATCGGCGGACACCGCGCCGGCTGTCACCGTCCCGGGCACCGCCACGCGACCAGCCGCTCCGACAGCCACCCGCTCCACCACCCCGCCGGCGGCGGACACCGCGTCAACCGCCGGCGAGCCCGGCGCCGTCACGCGACCACCTGCCTCGTCAACCGCCCGCTCCACCGCAGCCCACCGCTGATGAGCGCCACGCCGACCACCAGCAGCACCTGACCGGGCGCGGTGCCGGTGAGGACGGCCAGCGGTGCCGCACCGCTCACCTCGCCGAGCAGGACGCCGAACAGCGGCAGGCCGGCCAGGACCGCCGCGCTGGCCCGCGGCCCCGCCATGCGGGCGTGCACCTGCCTGGCGAACGCCGTCCTCCTGTCCAGGTCGCGGCGGACCGCGTCCACCACGTCGGCCAGCGGCACGCCGTGGTCCGCGGACAACCGCCACGCCCTGGCCAGGTGGCGGGCGTCCGGGAAGTCCGCCAGGGCCGCCTCCACGTCGCCGCCGCGCGCCGACGTGGAGGCGATGGCGCGCAGGACGTCCCCGGCGGGCTGCTCGGCGTCCTCGGCCGCCCCGGTGGCGGCGGCGGCCGGGTGGGCACCCGACCGCAGTTCGGCGACGAACCCGCCCAGGCCGTCGGCGAGCGCACCGGCCGCCTTCAGCCGCACCCGCTGCCGGGTGGTGTCGCGGTGCGCCCGCCACACCGCCGCGGCGAGCACGCCGCCCGCCACCGCGCCGCCGGGACCGGCCAGGAGGCCGAGCGCCGCACCCGCCACGACCACCACCAGCCTGGTGGGCGCGGGCACCCGGCGGCGCGGCGGTGAGCGGCGCAGCCCGGCCAGCCGCCGCCGGGCGGGCGACGACGGCACGAGCAGGAGCGCGACGGCCAGGAGCAGGCAGCTCATGACCAGCCCACCAGGGCCTTGAGCCGGTCGCCCGCCTCCTGCCAGCCGCCGTCGCGCCGCCACGCGGGCGTCACGGCGAGCCGCCCGTCCCGGTGGTCGAGCACGCCGACCTCGGCGAGGTGGCGGGTGCCGTCGACGGCGCGCCGCACGTGCAGCACGACCTTGACGGCGGCGGCCACCTGGCTGTGCAGCGCGGCCCGCCCGAGCCCGCCCGTCGCGGCCAGCGCCTCCAGCCGCGCGGGCACCTCGGCGGGCGAGTTCGCGTGCAACGTGCCCGCACCGCCGTCGTGGCCGGTGTTGAGGGCGGACAGCAGCTCGCACACCTCGGCGCCGCGCACCTCGCCGACGACGATCCGGTCGGGGCGCATCCGCAACGCCTGGCGGACCAGGTCGCGCAACGTCACCTCCCCCGCGCCCTCGACGTTCGGGCCCCGCGCGAGCAGCCGCACGACCTGCGGGTGGTCGGGCTGCAACTCGCCCGCGTCCTCCACGCAGACCACGCGTTCGCCGTGCGGCACGCAGCCGAGGAGGGCGGCGAGCAGCGTCGTCTTGCCGGACCCGGTGCCGCCGACGACCAGGAACGCCTGGCGGGCCAGGACGATCGCCCGCAGCAGGTCGGCGGTGGGTTCGTCGAACGTGCCGCAGCTCCGCAACGCCGCCAGGTCGTGCACCGCCGGCCGGAGCACGCGCAGCGACAGGCAGGTCGACGGCGCGACGGGCGGCAGCACGGCGTGCAGGCGCACCCCGCTGGGGAGCCACCCGTCGACGTACGGCGCGGCGTCGTCCAGCCGCCGCCCGGCCACCGCCGAGAGCCGCTGGGCGAGCCGGCGCACGGCCGCCTCGTCGGGGAAGCAGATCCCGGTGCGGCGCAGGCCGCCGACACCGTCGACCCACACCTGGTCCGGGGCGGTGACCAGGACGTCAGTGGTGTCCGGGTCGCGCAGCAGGGGTTCGAGGAGCCCGGCCCCGACGAACTCCTGCCGCAGCACCGCGAGGGCCCGCTGGACGTCCTCGTCCCCGAGCACCCCACCCGCCTCGCCCCGGACCGCCTCGGCGACCGCGGCGGAGGTCAGGTCGCCGCTGCCGTTGGCCAGGCGCAGGCGGACGCGCTCGACGAGATCGCTCATCGCGCACCCCACCAGGTACGGGAGGTGCGGGACCGGAAGTCCTCGGTCTCGCCGAGCGGCAGCCGGGGCCAGGGGATGGCGGTGGCACCGCCGCACCCCGACCCCACCGCCCGGTCACACCCCGACCCCACTACCGGGTCGCAGGTCTTCGGGTCGTGGGCTTCCGGGGCGTGAGCTCCTGGGACACGGGCTCCTGGGGCACGGGCCGCCGGGTCGGGCGAGGCGCCCGGACCGGACCGGCACTCGCGCCGGGTCGGCGGACTCGCGTCGGGGTCGGTAGGCGCACCGGGACGGTAGGTGCGGAAGGCCGCCGTGGGCTTGTGCTCGGGGTGGTGGGCGAGCGTGGGCTTCGGCCCGGCGCTCGCGGGTTCGGCGGTGGACGGGTCGGAGGTCACGGGATCAGTGCTCATTGAGGGCTGCCAGTACTTCTCGGGCCGCTTTCGCCAGCGGGCCACGGGCGGTTTCGGGGAAGCGGCCCTGGTCGAGGGCCGCGGCGAGGCGGCGTTCCGGGCGCATGGTGGTGAGCAGCGGGAGGTCGACCGCCTCGGCCACCTCGTCGCTGGTCAGGCCGCCCGGTGACGGGCCGCGCACCACGGCGCGCAGTTGGACGCCCCGGTCGGCCACCTGGTCGACCAGGGGCTGCGCGGCCATGCACGCCTTGACGTCCGCGGGCACGACCATGACCGCCAGGTCGGCCCGGTCGAGCGCGGCGCACGCGGCGGCGGTGAGCTGGCGCGGGACGTCGCACACGACGGTGCCGCCCGCCCGCCTGCCCGCCTCGACGACCGCCACCACGGCGGCGGGTTCGGGGCCCGGCCCCGTCCGGCCGCAGGACAGCACGGTCAGGCTGCCGCGCTTGCCGGTGCGGCCGGGCAGCGCCGAGCGGAGCGCCGACGCCGGGACGCGACCGCCCTTGAGGTGCAGGGTGGGCCACCGCAGGCCCTCCTGGCGCTCGGCGCCCAGCGTCAGGTCGAGGCCGCCGCCGAGGGGGTCGCAGTCGACCAGCAGGCCGTGGCCGCCGGACGACAGCACGGCCTGGCCCACGGCCACCGCCAGGACCGACGCGCCCGCACCGCCACGCGCGCCCAGGACCGCGAGGACCCGACCGTCGCCGGAGGGACCTTCGAGGGCGTCGGCGAACGCGGCCCGCAGCGCCGCCTGGCCGGCCGGCAGCTCCAGCACCTGCTCCGCGCCCAGCGCGAGGGCGCGCCGCCACGTCGCCTCACCCGGTGGACCGGTGGCCACGACGTGCAGCCCTGACCTGCGGGGCAGTTCCCCGGCGGCGCACGCCTCCGCCGCCGCCTCGTCCAGCACCACCAGCGGCACATCCTGCCAGCGGGCGCGCAGCGCGGGCACGTCGGCGGCGCGCTCCACCTCGCAGCCGACCACCGCGGCGGCGTGCAGGACCTCGTCCAGCAGCGCCGCGTCGGACACCAGGACCACGGGCCGTTCCATCGTTCCTCCCGAGCTCGACCGATCCGGAGCGGATCTTCGGGTCCCACGGTCGCGGGCGGTGAGGAAGGACACAACGAGCCATGATCAACATGTGGACAACTCCGCGACCTGTGGACAACTCGCGGTGCGGCCGGCGCGGAGGAGGGCGGCGGCACTCGGGGAGCCGGCGCGCGGCGCCCGTCCGGAACGCGGCGCGGGAGGCGGCGGGAGGCCGCGCGAGGCGGCTGGGGAGCACCCGGAACACGGGGCCGAACCGACCCCGGACATGGGACGACCCCCGCCAGGGGGGAGGGACGGGGGTCGTCATCGGTTCAGTCCCGGGGGGTCGGACTGAACCCGTCCGGTCGAGCCGGACCCGTCTACTGTATCCCCACGGGACAAGGTCTTGCGTGTCTTCCGTTAGAGGGAAGCGGAAATTTCGCCCTACCCACACCCAGTTCGTAAAAAGACGAACGGATTCGCGCCGACCCGACCAGTCGCCCGCCCTAAGCTGGGGCCGTGACCGAGCACGCCACCGAGGGCAGCCGCGTCGCCGCGTTCTTCGACCTGGACAAGACCGTCATCGCCAGGTCGAGCACGCTGGCGTTCAGCCGGCCGTTCTTCCAAGAGGGCCTCATCAACCGGCGTGCGGTGCTCAAGAGCGCCTACGCCCAGTTCGTCTTCATGCTGGCCGGGGCCGACGACGACCAGATGGACCGGATGCGCTCGCACATCACCGCGCTCTGCCAGGGCTGGGACGTCGGGCAGGTGCGCTCGATCGTCGAGGAGACGCTGCACGACATCGTCGACCCCCTGGTCTACAAGGAGGCGACGCAGCTCATCGCCGACCACAAGGACGAGGGCCACGACGTCGTCGTGGTGTCCGCGTCCGGCGCGGAGCTGGTCGCCCCGATCGCCACCATGGTCGGCGCCACGCACAGCGTGGGCACGCGGATGGTCGTCTCGGACGGCCGGTACTCGGGCGACGTCGACTTCTACTGCGCGGGCGAGAACAAGGCCATCGCCGTGAAGCAGCTCGCCGACGAGCACGACTACGACCTGGACCGCTGCCACGCCTACTCGGACTCGATCAGCGACCTGCCGCTGCTGGAGGCGGTCGGCCACCCGACGGCGGTCAACCCGGACCGCGCGCTGCGCCGGGTCGCGGACCGGCGGGGCTGGCCGGTGCTGACGTTCTCCGACCCGGTGTCGCTGCGCGCCCGCATCCCGCGCCCCTCGGGCACGGCGGTCGCCGTCACGGCCATCGGCCTGGGCGCGGCGACGGTCGCGGGCGCGGCCTGGTACGGGCTGCGCCGCCGACGCCGGAGCTGATTCACCCGGCGCGTCCGCCCGGACAGCGGTACCGACCACCGCCGAACGCCGAAAACGCTGTCACCGCAAGGGAACCGCTACCCGGCGTCGCGTGATCGGTGCACCCCATCGAGTGCTTGCTGTGACGCCGGACACGTACTACAAATGGAGGTGCGGACCTCGGGTCGGCCAGGGACGAAGCGGAAGAGAAGCGGCGTCCTCCCCGGCAGAGCTCCGTGCGCGGACTTCGAGACACCCACGCGCAGCACGCCGCGGGAGGCTTGTCGTCTAGGGCCTGCGTACCGGGACGCCGGACGCCGAGGCCAGGTCGGTACGACACGAGTTGCACGCCTGGTAACTCGACAGTCCGCGCCGCGACGTCGGGCCCCTCGGAAGAGGGGCCCGACGTCTGTCCGCGGCCGGTTCGCGAAACCGCACCCGATCGGGTGACCCGCCAACGCCCGGTTCCCGTCGGTCCTCCACCGCACAATTCCCACGCAACGCAACCCGTTGACCCGTCTCTGTGACGTGGGTAACTTGCGGATTACGACCACCTGCTGGTGGAAGTTTTCCACGTGGGGAGGACGCAGTGCTCCGTCCGCTCGTCGCCGCCATCGCCGTGGTCGTGGCTTCCGCCGCCGCGCCACCCCTGTTCCCCGCCGCCGCCGCGCCCGACCGGGCGCAGGTCGACCAGGCGCGGGTGGCCGACCAGGCGCGGCAGCAGGCCGCCGCCGTGCTCCGCGGCCTGACGCTGGAGCAGAAGGTCGGCCAGCTGTTCGTCACCTACGTGCACGGCCAGGCGCCGGACGAGCAGCACCCCGGCAACCTGCGCGACTTCGGTGTGGCCACCCCGGCCGAGGTGGTGGCGAAGTTCCAGCCGGGCGGGGTCATCTACTTCAACAACTCCAGCTACGACAACATCGACACACCGCGCCAGATCGCCGCCCTGTCCAACGGGCTCCAGCGCGCGAGCCGCGTCCCGCTGGCCATCTCCACCGACCAGGAGATGGGCATCGTCACCCGCATCGGCGCGCCCGCCACCCAGTTCCCGGGCAACATGGCGCTCGGCGCGGGCCGCAGCGCGCAGGACGCCGAGCGCGCCGCCCGCGTCACCGCCCTCGAACTGCGCGCGATGGGCATCACCCAGAACTTCGCGCCGGACGCGGACGTCAACTCGAACCCGGCGAACCCGGTGATCGGCGTGCGCTCGTACTCCGGCGACCCGGCGCTGGCCGCCGAGCTGACCGCCGCCCAGGTGCGCGGCTACCAGGGCCGCTTCCTGGCGACGGACGCGGTGAGCGCCACCGCCAAGCACTTCCCGGGCCACGGCGACACCGCCGAGGACAGCCACACGAGCCTGCCGACCGTGGACCGGACCGCCGAGCAGTGGCGGGAGCTGGACGCGCCGCCGTTCGAGGCGGCCATCGCGGCGGGCGTCGACTCGATCATGACCGCGCACATCCAGATGCCGAGGATCGACCCGTCGGGCGAGCCGGCGACGCTGTCCAAGCCGACCCTGGACCTGCTGCGCGGAGAGCTGGGCTACGACGGCGTGGTCATCACCGACTCGCTGGCGATGGCGGGCGTGCGGCAGCTGCACAGCGACGCCGAGATCCCCGTGCTGGCGCTCAAGGCGGGCGTGGACCAGCTGCTGATGCCGGTGGACCTCCAGCTCGCGGTGGACAGCGTGCTGGCGGCCGTGCGCGCCGGTGAGCTGACCGAGCGGCGGATCGACCTGAGCGTGCTGCGGGTGCTGCGGATGAAGCTGCTGCGCGGCGTGCTGACCAGCCCGCGGGTGGACGTGGACCGGGTCGGCTCGGTCGTCGGCGCGCCGGCGCACCTGGCCGACGCGCGCCGCATCACCGACCGCACCGTCACCGCCGTGCGCAACGACGCGGGCGTGCTGCCCCTCGCCGCGAAGCCGACCGCGGCCCTGGTCACGGGCTGGGGCGAGACGACGACGCGCACCCTCGCGGGCGTCCTGGGCGGCACGGCCCTGCCGACCGGCACCGCGCCCACCGAGGCGCAGGTCGCCGCCGCCGTGCAGGCGGCGGCGAACGCGGACCTCGTGGTCGTGCTGACCAACGGCCTGGCCGCCCGGCCGGCCCAGCAGACCCTGCTGACCAGGCTGCTCGCCACCGGCAAGCCCGTGGTCGCGGTGGCCGCGCAGAACCCGTACGACGTGGCGCACACCGCCGCGCCGACGTGGCTGGCCACCTACTCCTACAGCGCGGTGTCGATGGAGTCGCTGGCCCGGGTGATCACCGGCGAGGTGCGGCCCGCCGGGAAGCTGCCGGTGGACGTGCCCGGCCCCACGCCGTACCCCTTCGGCCACGGCCTGGCCTGGTGAGCGCCGTGGACCGCAGGAACTTCCTCGCCGGCGCGCTCGCCGCGCCCGCCCTCGCCGCACTGCCCTCCGCACTGCCCCCCGCCGCGCTGTCCCCCGCCGCGTCCGCCCACCCCGACCGGCCGAGGGCGGTCGAGACCGGCGCGGAGCAGCTGGCCGCCGACGGCTGGCGGCGGTTCGCGGGCCGCCGGGTCGGCGTCGTCACCAACCCGACCGGCGCGCTGCGCGACCAGACCCACGTCGTCGACTCGATGGTCGCCGCGGGCGTGGTGCCGGTGGCCGCGTTCGGCCCGGAGCACGGCTTCCGCGGCACGGCGCAGGCCGGCGGCTCGGAGGGCGACTACCTCGACCCGCGCACCGGCGTCCCGGTCTACGACGCGTACGGCGCGAACGCCGCCAAGTTCGCCGGCATGGTCGCCAAGGCGGGCGTGGACACGCTGGTGTTCGACATCGCGGACATCGGCGCGCGCTTCTACACCTACATCTGGACGATGTACACGGCGATGCAGGCCGCCGCCGCGACCGGCGCGCGGTTCGTCGTCCTCGACCGCCCCAACCCGGTCGGCGGCACGGCCCGCGGCCCGCAGCTCGACCCGGCCTACGCCACCGGCGTCGGCCGCAAGCCGATCGCCCAGCAGCACGGCATGACGATCGGCGAGCTGGCCCGGTTCTTCAACGGCGAGTTCCTGCCGGCCGACGGCGGCCGGGTGGCCGAGCTGGAGGTCGTCGACGTCAGGGGCTGGCGCCGCGACCGGCTCGACACCGGCCTGCCGTGGGTCCCGCCCAGCCCCAACGTGCCGACGCGCGACACCGCGCTGGTCTACCCCGGCACGTGCCTGTTCGAGGGCCTGGTGTTCTCCGAGGGCCGCGGCACGACCCGCCCGTTCGAGACGATCGGCGCGCCGGGCCTGGACTGGCGGTGGGCCGAGGACCTGAACGCGCTGGACCTGCCGGGCGTCCGGTTCCGCGAGACCCACTTCACGCCGACGTTCAACAAGTTCGCGAACCAGCTGTGCGGCGGGGTGGCCCTGCACCTCACCGACCCGGACCGGTTCGACGCGCCGCGCACCGCCGTGGCCATGATCGTCGCCGCGAAAGCCCGGTTCCCGCAGGTGTTCGCGTGGCGACCGGACAACTGGATCGACAAGCTCAGCGGCTCGGACCGGATGCGCCGCATGGTCGACGCGGGCGCGGGCACCGACGAGGTGGTCGGCGCCTGGTCCGAGGAGCTCGCCGCGTTCGACCGCACCCGCCGGCAATACCTGCGCTACCGGTAGATGGAGAAGCGATGCGCGTCCCCGCCCTGCTTGTCGCCACCACCCTCGTGATCACGACGCCGGCCCACGCCACCGGGGGCCGCGAGGCCCGCTTCGACCGGCCGCACGACGGCTGGGCGCACAGCTCCGTGCTGCGCGCCGGCACCCCGGAACGGGTCGGGCTCGACCCGGCCCCGATCGACGCCGCCCTGGACCGGGTCGAGCAGTACACGCGGCCCGACGCGACCGGTCACCCCCTGTTCGCGGGCGCCGTCACGCTGCTCGCGCACGAGGGCACCGTGGTGACGCACGAGCCGACGGGCTGGGCGGTCCGCTACGGCGACGGCTCGGGCGTCGAGCTGCCCGAGGACCAGCGGGTGCCGATGACCCGCGACACGATCTTCGACCTGGCGTCCATCTCGAAGCTGTTCACGTCGGTCGTCGTGATGCGCCAGCACGAGCTGGGCAGGTTCGGGCTGGACGACCCGGTCGCCGAGCACCTGCCCGAGTTCGGCGTCAACGGCAAGTCGTCGATCACGGTGAAGCAGCTGCTGACGCACACGTCCGGCCTGGTGGCGTGGCTGCCGCTGTGGTCGCAGTACCCGGACGTGCCGTCGCGGGTGAAGGCCGTCATGGACACCACGCCGGTCAACCCGCCGGGCACCGCCTACGTCTACTCCGACCTGAACCTGATCACGCTGGGCCTGCTGGCGCGGAAGTGGTCGGGCAAGCCGCTGGACGTGCTGGTCCGCGAGGGCATCACCGCGCCGCTGGGGCTCAAGGACACCGGCTACAACCCGCCCGCGAGCAAGCTCGACCGGATCGCGGCGACCGAGTACCAGGCGAACCGGGGCGTCGTGCGCGGCGTCGTGCACGACGAGAACGCGTGGTCGCTGGGCGGTGTCGCCGGGCACGCGGGCGTGTTCTCCACCGCCCGCGAACTGGCCGTGCTGGGCCAGGCGATCCTCAACGGCGGCTCGTACGGCGGGCGGCGCGTCCTGCGTCCCGAGACCGTCGAGCTGATGCTCACCGACTTCAACCAGGCGTTCCCGGGCAACTCGCACGGCCTGGGCTTCGAGCTGGACCAGCGCTGGTACATGGGCGCGCTGACCTCGCCGAGGGCCGCCGGGCACACCGGGTTCACCGGCACCACGCTGGTGCTCGACCCGCTGTCCGGGTCGATCGCGATCCTGCTGACCAACCGCGTGCACCCGAGCCGCGGTTGGGGCTCGATCAACCCGGCCCGCCGGGTCGTCGCGGACGGCCTGGCGCGGGCGATGGCCGTGAAACCCCGGCACGGCACCGCGCACACCCCGGTCACGGCCGGCGGCACGCTCACCACCCGCCCCCTGGAACAGCGCTCCGAGCAGCAGAAACTGGTGTTCGACGCGTTCGTCGACCTCGACCCGGCCGACTCGGTCGTGGTGGAGGCGACTAACGACGGCACGACGTGGCGCGATATCAAGGTGTTGAGCGGGTACGGGCAGCGGCGGTGGGAACGGGTCGAGGTCGTGACCGGGGCGGCGCTGGCGTTCCGCTGGCGGTACGCGCAGGGCACCGGGTACGGCGGCCGGGGCGCGTACGTCGACTCGGTGCGCATCACCGACCGGCGGGGCGTCCTGCTCGACGCGGAGCGCGAACCGGAGGGGTTGCACTCCGCAGGGTGGCGGGTAGCGGACCGTTAGTCACCCGCCTTGCCGCCAACCGGTGGGATTCGGTCACGGTTGGGGTGAGTTGCACCCACCCTGCGTTGACCGCCCGTTGAACGGTTAGTAAGTTTCCCACGTGTCCACCGAGAGCACTGCCGACACCAGCCCCCTGGTCACGATCCGCTCGCTCCTGCCGGGCCTCGCCCGCGCGGAGCAGCGGGTGGCCAAGGTCGTGCTGGACAACCCGGCGACCGTCGCCCACCGCAGCATCACCGAGGTCGCCGAGGCCGCGGGGACCAGCGAGACGACGGTGACCCGGTTCTGCAAGGCCATCGGGGTGGGCGGCTACCCCGAGCTGCGCATCGCGCTGGCCGCCGACACCGCGCGCACGTCGATGCGCACCGACCGGGACCTGGGCGGCGACATCGGTCCGGGCGACGACCTGCGGCAAGTCGTGGGCAAGGTGGCGTTCGCCGACGCGCGCGCGGTCGAGGAGACCGCCGAGCAGCTGAACGTGGACACGCTCGAAGCGGTCGTCGAGGCGGTCGCGGCCGCGGGCCGGGTGGACGTCTACGGGTTCGGGGCCAGCGCGTTCGTCGCCTTCGACCTCCAGCAGAAGCTGCACCGCATAGGGCGCACCTGCTTCGCGTGGAACGACACGCACATCGCGCTCACCTCCGCCGCCGTCCTCACCCCCGCGGACGTCGCGGTCGGCATCTCGCACACCGGCTCGACCTCGGAGACCGTCGAGGCGCTCCGGGTCGCCGGCGACCGGGGCGCGACCACGGTGGCGCTGACGAACTTCCCGCGCTCGCCGATCAGCGAGGTCGCCGACCACGTGCTGACCACGGCGGCCCGCGAGACCACGTTCCGCTCGGGCGCGATGGCCAGCCGCATCGCGCAGCTGACCGTCATCGACTGCCTGTTCATCGGGGTCGCCCAGCGGCACGTGGACAGCGCGAAGACCGCCCTGGAGGCGACGTACGACGCGGTGGCGGGCCACCGGCTGGGCGCCAGGCCGGACGGCCGGCGTCGCCGGGAGACCGCTAAATGACGCCGCCGCGGCACGACGTCGTGGTCACCGTGGAATCCCCCACCGAGGCCAGGAACCCGAGGACGGAGGACATCGACCGGCTGTCCACGCTGGACGTGCTGCGGCTGATCAACACCGAGGACCACCTGGTCCCGGACGCGGTGGCCGCCGTGCTGCCCGAGCTGGCGCGGGCCGCCGACCTGGCCGTGGGCGCGCTGCGGGCCGGCGGACGGGTGCACTACGTGGGCGCGGGCACGTCCGGCCGGCTGGCCACGCTCGACGCCGCCGAGCTGGTGCCCACGTTCAACGCGCCGCCGGACTGGTTCGTCGCGCACCACGCGGGCGGGCGGGAGGCCCTGGTCAACGCGGTGGAGAACGTGGAGGACCAGGCGTCCGCCGGCGCCGCCGAGATCCGCAGGCACGCGGCGGCGGGCGACCTGGTGCTGGGCGTCACGGCGTCCGGCCGCACGCCGTTCGTCGTGGCCGCGCTGGAGGAGGCCCGCACGATGGGCGCCCGCACGGTCCTGGTGTCGAACAACCCGACCGCGCCCGCACCCGTCGACGTCGACGTGCTGATCGCGGTGGACACCGGTCCGGAGGCCATCGCCGGGTCGACCCGGATGAAGGCGGGCTCGTCGCAGAAGCTGGTGCTGACGTCGTTCTCGACGGCGGTCATGGTCCGGCTGGGCCGCACCTACTCGAACCTGATGGTGTCGATGCGCGCCACGAACGCCAAGCTGCGCGGTCGCACGGTGCGCATCCTGCGCGAGGCGACCGGCCTGACCGAGGAGGACTGCGCGGCGGCGCTGGCCGACGCGGGCGGCGACCTCAAGGTGGCGCTGGTGCACCTGCTGGCCGACGTGCCGACCGCGCGGGCCGCCGACGCGCTGGACCGGACGCAGGGCCACGTGCGGCAGGCGCTCAGCCTGTTGGCACCGGGCGCCACGGGATAGGCGTGGACAGGACCATCGCGCTGGACGTCTCCCCGTAGCCGCCCAGCCGCACGAGCATCCGTTCCAGCTCGCTGACCGACGTGGTGACGACCTTGACCACCGAGCAGATGTCACCGGTCAGCCGCACCACCTCGACCACCTCGGGGCAGTCGTCGAGCAGCTCGGGGTGCACGGTGATGCACCGCGCGCCGTAGCACTTCATCCGGACCAGGGCGACGACCGGCCGCCCCACCGCCGTCGGGTCGACCGTCGCGCGGTAGCCGGTGATGACGCCCGCGTTCTCCAGCCGCCGCACCCGCTGCGCCGCGGTCGGCGGCGACACGTGCACGCGCCGGGCCAGCTCGTTGTACGACAGCCGCGCGTCGTCCTGGAGCGCCTCCAGCAGGGCGCGGTCGACACCGTCCAGCTCGATGTTCATGACCGTGAAGCCATCCGTCCGAATCATTTGTGAACGTGAGAAGTTCGCTGGTCAGGGTATCCCGACAGCTCTTCAGATCACCCGATCGCCGGGCGATGATGGTGGTCATGACGTGTCCGGTCCCACCCAAACTCGACTTCGGCGGCACCACGCCCTACGAGGACTACGTGCACGCCTCCGTGCTGCACGGCCTCCAGCAGCAGTGGTCCGACGACCCGCGCGAGATGTCGTTCCTGGTGGTCACGCAGGTCATGGAGCTGTACTTCGGCCTGCTGTGCTTCGAGTGGCGGCACGCCCAGCGGGAGCTGCGCGCCGACGACGTGCCCGGCGCCGTGCGCACCCTGCGCCGCAGCGAGCTGCACATGCAGGCGCTGAACGCGGCGTGGCGGCCCATCGCCCGGATGACGCCCGGCGAGTTCAACTCGTTCCGGGACGCCCTCGGCGAGGGCTCGGGCTTCCAGTCCGGCCGCTACCGCGAGGTGGAGTTCCTGCTCGGCGAGAAGTCCCGCTCGCTGCTCGTGCCGCACCGCGCCGTGCCGGCCCAGCACGACGCCCTGGAGGCGCTGCTGCACGAGCCGAGCCTGTACGACGACGTGCTCGCGCTCCTGCACCGCCGGGGCAAGCCGATCCCCGCCGACGTGCTCACCCGTGACGTCAGCGAGGGCTACCGGCCCAACGCCGAGGTCGAGGCGGTGTGGGCGGACGTCTACCGCGACGGGCCGCGCGACCTGCTGGAGCTGGGCGAGGCGCTGACCGACGTCGCCGAGGAGTTCACCCGCTGGCGGCACGACCACCTGCTCGCGACCCGCCGCTCGATGGGCGCGAAGACCGGCACCGGCGGTTCGGCCGGCGTCGCGTGGCTGGAGAAGCGCGCGCAGCGCTCCGTCTTCCCCGAACTGTGGACCGCGAGGAGCTACGTGTGAACGTCGACCCGTTGGCGCACGTGCGCGACCTGTTCGACCTGGACGACGACGTCGTCTACCTGGACGGCAACTCGCTCGGCGCGCCGCCGAAGGCCGTGGCCGGGCGCGTGCGCGACGTCGTGGAGCGGCAGTGGGGCCGCCGGCTCATCCGCAGCTGGTCCGAGGGCTGGTGGGAGGCCCCGGAGCGGGTCGGCAACCGGATCGGGCGGCTCGTCGGCGCGGGCCCCGGCCAGGTCGTGGTGGCGGACTCGACGAGCGTGAACCTGTTCAAGGCGCTCATGGCGGCGGTCCGCAACACCGACCGGGCCGAGATCGTGGTCGACGCCGGGACGTTCCCCACCGACGGCTACATCGCGCGGTCGGTGGCGGAGCTGACCGGGCTCGCGCTGCGGCCCGCGCCGCCGGAGGAGCTGGACCTGCGGGACACGACGGCGGTCGTGCTGCTCAACCACGTCGACTACCTCACCGGCCGGCTGCTGGACATGGCGGAGCTGACGCGGCAGGCGCACGACGTGGGCGCGAAGGTCGTGTGGGACCTGTGCCACAGCGCCGGCGTGCTGCCGATCGAGCTGGACGCGCTCGGCGTGGACCTCGCGGTCGGCTGCACGTACAAGTTCCTCAACGGCGGGCCCGGGTCGCCCGCGTTCCTGTACGTGCCGAAGCACGCGCAGCACGCGTTCGAGCAGCCGTTGACCGGGTGGACGGGCCACGAGGTGCCGTTCGCGATGGCGGACGAGTACACGCCCGACCCCGGCGTGTCCCGGGCGCGCGTGGGCACGCCGGACATCCTGTCGATGCTGGCGCTCGACGCCGCGCTGGACGTGTGGGACGACGTGTCGCTGGTGGACGTGCGGGCGAAGGGCCTGGCGCTGACCGCGCACTTCATGCGCCTGGTCGAGGGCCTGCCGGGCATCGAGGTGATCACCCCGGCCGACGAGCGGCGCGGCCACCAGGTCAGCCTGCGGCACCCGGAGGCGCGGCGGCTGGTGGAGGAGCTGGCGGCCCGCGACGTCCTGGGCGACCACCGCCCGCCGGACGTCCTCCGCTTCGGCTTCGCGCCGCTCTACAACACGTTCGACGAGGCCGAGCGGGCCGCGACCACCCTGAAAGAACTCCTCTGACCCGCGAGAGTCCAACCTCCAGGCCCCGAGAGTCCAACGCTCAGGTCGCGAGAGTCGTACCTCCAGGACCCCTGAGTTCTACGTCCGGAACGTAGAGCTCAGGGGTCCTGAGTGTTGGACTCTCGGGGCCCCGGCGTTGGACTCTCGGGGCCTGGGCGTTGGACTCTCGCGGGGTCAGGGGGTGGCGGCGTCGGCGATGCTGCGGGCTTCGCGGGCGCCGGCTTCGAGGGTCTCGCAGTGGAACAGGAGCCAGCGGGTGACGCCCTCGGGGTCACCGGTGGAGAAGCCGTGCAGGGCGGCGGCGTAGTCGTTGCGGCGGCGCAGGCACATCACCTCCGGCACGCCCAGGGACTTCGGGTCGAGCCCCGTCGCGATGGACGCCAGGCGGGACGCGGCGCGGGCGACGACGCCGTTGGCCGTGCCGAACGGCGACAGCGACATCAGCTCGCCGTGCACCACGGCCACCAGCAGCGGACCGGGGACGGACGTGCCGCCGGTCACCAGCTGGGCCAGCAGGCCCAGGCGCTGCGACACGTCCGGCACCGCGCGGGGACGGCCCAGCTCACCGCCCAGGTCGGCCCCCGCCAGGACGTGCAGCCTGGCCAGCGCCTGGAGCGGCGCGCGCTGCCACGTCGGCAGCAGCACGCCCAGCGCCTCGGCCACGCGCAGCGCACCCGCCAGCACGGGGTCGGTGACCGAACCGTCCTCGGGGATGTCGGTGGCACCGCCTTCGAGCGCGGCGGAGGCGCGGGCGGCGCGCACGGACGCCTCGGCCGCGGTGGTCGCCCAGCCGCGCAGGTTCACCCGGTGCCGGTGCACCTGGAACACGGCGTCGCGGGCCGAGTCGACGGCGTCGGCCACACCGGGCAGGCCCAGCAGCGGGGCGAGCGGATCGGTCACGGGACCGCACACTACCCGCCGGTAAGTGGCTATTCGCACCAAGCCGGAATTGGCTATCCGAACAGGCCAATCGTCGGGATAGGTTCGCCGCATGACCTGGTACGACCGCCCTGTGCTCACCGGTTCCCACGTCCGCCTCGAACCCCTGTCGCCCGACCACGCCGAGGGCCTGCACGAGGCGGGCAAGGACCCCGACACCTGGACGTGGCTCAGCTCGCACCAGCCGAAGACCCTCGACGACACCCGCGCCTACGTCGAACGGGCGCTCGCCGACCCCGACCGCCTGCCCTGGGCGCAGGTCGACCCCCGCACCGGCGAGGTCGCGGGCACCACGTCGTACTACGAGATCGACCCGGTGCACCGGGGCCTCTACATCGGCCACACCTGGATCGGCACGCGCTGGCAGCGCACCGCGCTCAACACCGACGCCAAGCTCCTGCTGCTGACCAGGGCGTTCGAGGTCCTCGGCGCGCACCGCGTCGGCTGGCACACGGACCTGCGCAACGAGCGGTCGCAGAAGGCGATCGAACGGCTGGGCGCGACCCGCGAGGGCGTGCTGCGGGTGCACCGCGTCCGCCCGGACGGCACGCTGCGCGACACCGTCGTGTACTCGATGACGGCCGCCGAGTGGCCGGCGCTCAAGGCCCGCCTGCACAGCTGACCCGCCCGCGTGACCTGTCTCACGCGAGGTGCCGCTCGTCGCAACTTGTGTGTCGTTCGGCCGGATCACGGTGGTCAGTGCCGCGGGACCGGGTTACACAGTTACCCACGCGTTTCGAAACCGGCCAAAATTGGTCTGAACCTTTTGGGTGCGCAGTGAGCTGAATCGCACTACGGTCAGTGCGCACCACACTGATTCAGGAGGTACGCCCCGCCATGACAGAGCCGCAAGCCGCCCTGGACAACCTGTCGACCGAGAACAGGAAGTTCCCGCCCAGCGACGAGTTCGCCGCGCAGGCCAACGCCACCGCCGCGCTCTACGGGGAGGCGGACGCCGACCGCGAGGCGTTCTGGGCGAAGCAGGCCGAGCGGCTGTCCTGGGACACGAAGTGGACGCAGGTCCTCGACTGGTCGAACGCGCCGTTCGCGAAGTGGTTCGTCGGCGGCAAGCTCAACGTCGCGTACAACTGCGTCGACCGGCACGTCGAGTCCGGCCACGGAGAGCAGGTCGCCATCCACTGGGAGGGCGAACCCGGCGACAGCCGGACCATCACCTACGCCGACCTCCAGCGCGAGGTCTCCAAGGCGGCGAACGCCCTGGTCGAACTGGGTGTCGGGGCCGAGGACCGGGTCGCCATCTACATGCCGATGGTGCCCGAGGCGATCTTCTCCATGCTCGCCTGCGCCCGCCTGGGCGCGCTGCACAGCGTGGTGTTCGGCGGCTTCTCCGCGGAGGCCCTGCGCACCCGCATCGAGGACTCGCGGGCCAAGCTCGTGATCACCACGGACGGCCAGTACCGGCGCGGCAAGCCGGCGGCGCTCAAGCCCGCCGTGGACGAGGCCGTCGCCAACGCCGCGAGCGTCGAGCACGTCCTCGTGGTCAAGCGGACCGACACCGAGGTCGAGTGGACCGAGGGCCGCGACGTGTGGTGGCACGACCTGGTCGACCGCCAGGCCGAGCAGCACACCCCGGAGGCGTTCGACTCCGAGCACCCGCTGTTCATCCTCTACACGTCGGGCACCACGGGTAACCCGAAGGGCATCCTGCACACGTCGGGCGGCTACCTGACCCAGGCGTCGTACACGCACCACGCCGTGTTCGACCTCAAGCCGGACACCGACGTCTACTGGTGCACCGCCGACATCGGCTGGGTCACCGGCCACAGCTACATCGTGTACGGCCCGCTGTCGAACCGCGTCACGCAGGTCGTCTACGAGGGCACGCCGAACACCCCGGACGAGGGCCGGCACTGGCAGGTCGTGCAGAAGTACGGCGTGTCGATCTACTACACCGCGCCGACGCTGATCCGCACGTTCATGAAGTGGGGCGCGGACATCCCCGCCAAGTACGACCTGTCGTCCCTGCGCGTGCTGGGCAGCGTCGGCGAGCCGATCAACCCCGAGGCGTGGATCTGGTACCGGGAGACCATCGGCGCGGGCAAGACGCCGATCGTCGACACGTGGTGGCAGACCGAGACCGGCGCGATCATGATCTCCCCGCTGCCCGGCGCGACCGCGACCAAGCCCGGTTCGGCGCAGAGGCCGCTGCCCGGCATCGGCGCGAAGGTCGTCGACGACCAGGGCAACGAGGTCCCGCACGGCGGTGGCGGCTACCTGGTGCTCGACGAGCCGTGGCCGTCGATGCTGCGCGGCATCTGGGGCGACGAGCAGCGCTACCGCGACACCTACTGGTCGCGGTTCGGCGAGCAGGGCTTCTACTTCGCGGGCGACGGCGCGAAGTACGACGCGGACGGCGACATCTGGCTGCTGGGCCGGGTGGACGACGTGATGAACGTGTCCGGGCACCGCATCTCCACCACCGAGGTCGAGTCCGCGCTGGTCTCGCACCCGACGGTGGCCGAGGCGGCGGTCGTCGGCGCGACCGACCCGACCACCGGCCAGGGCATCGTGGCGTTCGTGATCCTGCGCGGCGGCGTCGCCGAGGGCTCGGACGGCGCGGAGGCGATCAAGGCGCTGCGCGACCACGTGGCCAAGGAGATCGGCCCCATCGCGAAGCCGCGGCAGATCATGGTCGTGCCGGAGCTGCCGAAGACCCGCTCGGGCAAGATCATGCGCCGCCTGCTGCGCGACGTGGCGGAGAACCGGCAGGTCGGCGACGTCACGACGCTCGCCGACTCGTCCGTCATGGAGCTGATCTCCCAGGGCCTGAAGACGGGTTCCGCGGAGGACTGACCGACCGCGGCGGGGGCGTCTCCCGGACCGGGGAGGCGCCCCCGCCGCGTCGCGGCCGAAACCCGTCGCCGGGTCATCAGCCGGTCGAGCGGTGACGGCCGCGCGGGCGTGGCACGATGGCGCGGTGACCAGCGCTCGGGAGAACACCAACGGCAGCGGGCTGCCACCTGTCCCGTCCATCCCGTTGACCGCGGAGAGCCCGGCGATGATCGCGGGCGAGACGTCCATCGGCGGTCTCGTGCGCGACGCGACGGCGCACCTGTCCACGCTGGTCAGGGCCGAGGTCGAACTGGCCAAGTCCGAGGTGGCCGGCGAGATCAAGAAGGGCGTGAAGGGCAGCGTCTACTTCATCGTCGCCCTGGCCGTGCTGCTGTTCAGCTCCTTTTTCTTCTTCTTCTTCGGCGCCGAGCTGCTCGACGTGTGGCTGCCGCGCTGGTCGGCGTTCCTGATCGTGTTCGTGCTGATGCTCGTCACGGCCGGGCTGTTCGCGTTCCTCGGCTACCGCAAGGTGAAGAAGTTGCGCGCGCCGCAGCGGACCATCGACTCGGCCAAGGACACGGTCGCGGCGCTGCGCCACCGAGACGCCCGCTGACGCCCGTGCGGCTGCCACCGGACCCGTCGACCGCCCGGGTGCCCGGCCCGTGGGCGCACCGCGACGTGTCCGCGAACGGCATCCGGCTGCACGTGGTCGAGTTCGGCGACGGGCCGCTCGTGCTGCTGCTGCACGGCTTCCCCGAGTTCTGGTGGACGTGGCGGCACCAGCTGGTCGCGCTGGCCGAGGCGGGGTACCGCGCGGTCGCGGTGGACCTGCGCGGCTACGGCGACTCGGACAAGCCGCCGCGCGGCTACGACGGCTTCACGCTCGCCGGTGACGTCGCGGGCCTGGTGAAGGCGCTGGGCGAGAGCCGCGCGCACCTCGTCGGCCACGCGTGGGGCGGCATGCTGGCGTGGACGGTCGGCGCCATGCACCCCCGCCTGGTCTCCTCGGTCACGGCCGTGGCCGCGCCGCACCCGCTGGCCCTGCGCCGCGCCATCCGCCGCCACCCGCGCGGTCAGGGGCGCGCGGCGGCGCACATCTTCCGCTTCCAGCTGCCGGTGCGGCCCGAGCGCGCGCTGACCCGTGACCGGGGCGCCGCCGTGGCCGACCTGCTGCGCTCCTGGTCCGGTCCGAAGTGGACGGTGGCACCGGAGTTCGACGAGGTGCTCCGCCGCAACCGCGAGGCCGTCCTCATCCCCGGCGTGGCGCACAGCGCCATGGAGTACCACCGCTGGGCCGTCCGCTCCCAGCTGCGCAGCGACGGCCGCCGCTTCGCCGAGGTCCTCGACCGCCGCCTGGAGGTCCCCGTCCTCCAGGTCCACGGCGCGCGCGACCCGGTGCTGCTGGAGTCCACCGCCTCCGACTCGACCGCCTGGGCGGGCCCCCGCTCGTCGTACCGGGTGCTGCCCGAGGTGGGCCACTTCCCGCACCAGGAGTCGCCGCACACCACGAGCCGCCTGGTCACCGAGTTCCTGGCGAAGGTCCAGGCCCGGGGCTAGGACGCGCAGGTCTGCGTCGACGCCCGCCGCACCAGGGACGGCGCCTCCGCGACCTCGTCGGCGACCTCCTGGGCGGTCAGCACGAAACCGGTCTCCTGGTCGTCCACCGCCGCGCCGAACACCACGCCCATCACGCGGCCCTGCGGGTCGACCAGCGGACCGCCGGAGTTGCCGCTGCGGACCTTCGCGCGGACGGTGTAGACGTCCCGCGTCACGGTCTGCGCGTCGTAGATGTCCGGGCCGCGCAGCATCGGGATGCGCTCCCGCACGCGGGCCTCGGACGCCGTGTACGGGCCGTCCAGCGGGTAGCCGAGGACGATGCCGTCCTCGCCCTGCGCGATCTCGTCGGTGCGGAACTTCAGCGGTTCGGCCTTGAGGTCCGGCACGGCGAGGACGGCGACGTCGGTCTGCGCGTCGTAGTGCACGACGGTCGCGTCGAACTGGCCCCGGCCGACCTCGACCGCGACCTCGGTGGTGCCGGCGACGACGTGCGCGTTCGTCATCACGCGCTCCGGCGCGATCACGAACCCGGTGCCCTCCAGGGCGCGGGAGCACGACGGCGCCCGCCCGCGCACCTTGAGCACGCTGGCCCGCAGGTTCTGCACGATCGGGTCCTGGCTCAGCGCCGGGTCGGGCGGGCCGACCTCCTTGAGCGGCGTGCGGTTGAACGGGTCCATCGCGGCCGGGAAGCCGGACACGTCGAACAGGCTCTGGAGGTCGCCGGACAGGGTCCGCGCGGCCTGCGGCATGGTGCCGTCGACGGTCGACAGGATCACCGACTGGTTGAGCGCCTTGGCCAGCGACGGCAGCCCGGCGACCACGGTCAGCGGCAGCGCGATCATCCACGCCACGACGAACACCACCGCGCCCTGCACGATCGCGCCCAGCGCGTTGTCCGCGCCGCGCAGCGGGCTGGAGTTGATCCGCGGCTTGATCGTCCGCCCCACGTACACGCCGAGCGTCTCGCCGAGCGCCACGAGCAGCACCACGATGCCGACCGCGAAGACGACCTTGGTCACCACGTTCTCGAACTGGGCGACCACCAGCGGCGCGAGCTGCGTGCCGAGCACGAGGCCGATGAGCACGCCGACGAACGCGGGCAGCGCCACGACCATGCCCTGCCGCGCGCCGGACACCGCGGCGAAGGCGGCCAGCGCCAGGACGAGCAGGTCAACCCAGTTCACCGGCACCCCGATCCACGACCGCCCGCTCCGTCGCGCGCAGCGCGAGGTCCAGGTCCCGCACGTCCGAGGTGTCCCACGGCCGTTCCCACCCGCCGAGCGCCAGCAGGCCGTTGAGCAGCCCGGCGGTGAAGCCCCACACCAGCATGCCCGGCGCGGAGAACGCGGGGCCGGTGTAGCCCGAGGAGTGCGTCACCCGGAACCGGTTCGCCGGGTCGGCCAGGTGCGCGACCGGCACGCGGGCCACGGCGGCGGTCTCCGCCGGGTCGACGGGCGCGACCGGCGACGGCTCGCGCCAGTGCGCGAGCACCGGCGTGACGACGAACCCGGACACCGGCACGTGCAGCTCGGGCAGCAGCGCGACCGGGCGGACGCCCTCGCGCAGCACCCCGGTCTCCTCGAACGCCTCGCGCAGCGCCGTGTCCAGCGGGCCGTCGTCGGTCGGGTCGGCGGCGCCGCCCGGGAACGCGACCTGGCCGGGGTGCGAGCCGAGGGTGTCGGCGCGGCGCAGCAGCAGCACGTCCGGCCCGCGGGGGCCCTCGCCGAACAGCATGAGCACGGCCGCGGCGCGCCCGGTGCCCGGTGGCGGCGGCGAGAGGCGGGTGAAGGCGCGGGCGTCGATCTCGGCGGTGGCCTTGACGAGGCCGCTCATCCACTCCGGGACGTCGCCCGGGTCGACCAGCGCGGTCATCCCACCACCTCGCGCACCTGCTCGACCGTGGTCAGCACGAGCGGGTCGGGCACGAGGGCCAGCGCGCCGTCCGCGCCGACGACGTAGGTCACCGGCATGCGCGGCGGCGGGGCCACGGCCTTGCGCAGCAGGTCCGCGGGGTCGTGCACGGACGGCAGGTGAACACCGAGTTTGGCCAGCAACTCCAGCCCGTCCCCCTCCTTGCTGTCGACCAGGACCGTCAGCACCGGCACCGCGCCGGGCTCCCGGGCGTAGGCGTCGAGCACCCTGAGCTCCTCTTGACAGGGAACGCACCAGGTCGCCCAGAAGTTCACCACGGCCCGACCGGGCAGGGCGGACGCCACGTCGAGGCGGGTGCCGTCGCCGAGGCAGGTGACCTCCAGGCCGCGCAGCGCGGCCGGTCCGGGTGCCGCGCCGTCCTGCGAGCGCGGGGGCGGCGCGCACGGCTGGAGCGCGGCGTCCCGCCGGGCGAGGCCGAGGTCCGGCGCGGGCCGCGCGCTCACCGCCGGGCCGGGGTCGACGGGGTCGGACGAGCGCGGCCACAGCGCGACGACGCCCGCCACCGCCAGCACCAGGGCGACGGCCGTCCACCGGGCTCGGGTGCTCACGCCAACTTCTCCCCCGCACGCACGCGCTCGGCGAGCTCGATCAGGTGCGGCGCCTCCTCGCCCTTGACGAGCTTCTGCGCCTTGACCGGGTCGACCTGGCCGATGCCGTAGGACGGGCACAGCGGCGCGAGCAGGCACGCGCCGCAGGCGGGCGTGCGGGCGTGGCAGACGCGGCGGCCGTGGAAGATCGTGCGGTGCGAGACGATCGTCCAGTCCTTGCGCTCGACGAGCGGGCCGACGGCGTGCTCGACCTTGACCGGGTCCTCCTCCCGGGTCCAGCCCCAGCGGCGGACGAGCCGGCCGAAGTGGGTGTCCACGGTGATCCCCGGCACGCCGAACGCGTCGCCCAGCACCACGTTCGCGGTCTTGCGGCCGACGCCGGGCAGCGTGACCAGGTCCTCCAGCCTGCCCGGCACGACGCCGTCGAACCGCTCCACCAGGGCGGCGCCGAGCCCCAGCAGGGACGTCGCCTTGTTCCGGTAGAAGCCGGTCGGCCTGATCAGCTCCTCCAGCTCGGCCCGGTCCGCCGAGGCGTAGTCGCGCGCCGTGCGGTAGCGCCGGAACAGGGCGGGCGTGACCTGGTTCACCCGGACGTCGGTGGTCTGGGCGGACAGGACGACGGCGACGAGCAGTTCCAGCGGGTCGCGGAAGTCCAGCTCGCAGTGCGCGTCGGGGTAGCCCTGCCCCAGCACCCGCACCACCCGGCGCGCCCGGCGGACCAGCCCCAGCCTCGTCTCCGGCTGCTTCACCGCGCTCTTGGCCATGTCGGAACACTACTGCTCCCGCCCGGTGGGCGACGCGGCCGTGGGCGGTGCCGGCGCCCGGCGCGGGTGGGTGCGGGAACCGGTGCGCGGGCGGGTGCGGGGGTCGACGAGGGGGTCGGCGCGCGGGCCGGCGTTTCGGGGTGCGCGGCCCCGGGGAACAACTCGTCGGCGAGCACCGAGCAACCACCGCCCCGCCGTGCACGTCCCACTTACGAGCGCACGACGACACACGCAAGAGTGACCCCCCTCTAGTGCGCGCCGAAACGGATGCGCAAGGATCGGAGCCATCATGACTGCCTGGTTCGTCATCGCCGTTCCGATCGTGATCATGTTCTTCGCGCTCTTCATGGAGCGCGTGGAAGCTCGTCTGCGCCACGTCGCCGTGCAGGAGGACGAGGTCGAGGAGTTCCTGGAGTCGGCCCGGCCCGACGAGGTCAGGGCCCTCTACGGGCACGGCATCGGCCGCGCGCTGGAGCTGTTCCGGCTGCGCAGGCTGGGTGGTCGTGCGAGGAACCTGCGTCAGCGGCGCACCCGCCGCTGACCGGGGCGAGGACCGGCGAGGCCCGAGGGGGCGCATCCCCCGGCGGGCCTCATCGGGCTGTCCGCCCCGAGTCGCGGGGCACGTGCGGCGGCGCGCCGGAAGGCGATCTCCCGCACAGCCCTTAGACTGCACCCAGTGATCGGCGGCAAGGCGCTGATCCGCCAGAAGGCGGAACGCGCTCGACCATGCCGCCGCGTCTCGACAGGAGGGACGAGGTGGACGAGACCCTGGCCCGCGCGGGCATCTTCCAGGGGGTTGAACCGGCGGCAGCGGAGGCACTGGCGCAGACGCTGGAGTCCGTTGAATTCCCGCGTGGCCACGTGATCTTCGCGGAGGGCGAGCCGGGCGACCGGCTCTACATCATCCAGTCCGGGAAGGTGAAGATCGGCCGCAAGTCGCCGGACGGTCGGGAGAACCTGTTGGGGATCTTCGGCCCGTCCGACATGTTCGGCGAGCTGTCGATCTTCGATCCGGGCCCCCGCACGTCCACCGCCACCACGGTGACCGAGGTGCGCGCGGTGAGCATGGACCGCCCCGCCCTGCGGCAGTGGATCACCAACCGGCCGGAGATCGCCGAGCAGCTGCTGCGCGCCCTGGCGCGCAGGCTGCGCCGGACGAACTCCATGCTGGCCGACCTGATCTTCACCGACGTGCCCGGCCGCGTGGCGAAGGCGCTGTTGCAGCTCGCGCAGCGCTTCGGCAGCCAGGAGGCCGGTCTGCTGAGGGTCACCCACGACCTGACGCAGGAGGAGATCGCCCAGTTCGTGGGCGCGTCGCGCGAGACGGTGAACAAGGCCCTGGCCGACTTCGCCCACCGCGGGTGGCTGCGGTTGGAGGGCAAGAGCGTGCTGATCCTGGACCCGGAGCGCCTGGCGCGCCGCGCTCGCTGAGCAGGTCCCGGCAGCCGCCGGACGCAGCAACAGAGCCGGGCGCCGCCCCCGACGCGGCGCACCGGCCCTGTTGTTCGCGCGACCCATCCCCCGACAGATCACGCGTTCCACACCTCCGGTGCCCGCAGGCCCCGACCCTTCGGCACCGGAAGGAGGTTTGACTACCCGTAGCGACGAAGGTCGAAACGGGTACGCGGGTCGTGCTGTCCACGATCGCACGCCCCCTGGGCCGCAACTCAAGGCCGTTCACCCTCAAGGACCCCTTGTGCAGGCATTTTTCCGAGGGGTTTCACCCGGTCATCCCATTGTTGTTACCGGATCGCAATAACGCTCCCGAGAAGTGGACGATCCCCACCGGGTGACCGATCGCACCGCCCGATGACTGGTACGCGCGTACCAGTGCGGGCATACTGGTACGCATGTCCCACTCTGCCCGCCTCTCCGACTACCGCACCGCCCTGACCGCACCGGGGATGCGCGGCCCCGTCGTCGCGTCCCTGCTCGCCCGCCTCCCGATCGCGATGATCGGCCTCTCGCTGCTGCTGTTCGTGCAGCGCGAGACCGGCTCGTTCGCCGCCGCGGGCCTGGTGTCGGCGGCGTCCCTGGTCGGCGTCGCGGTCGGGTCGATCGTGCAGGGCAGGCTGATGGACCGGCACGGGCCGACCCGCCCGCTGCTCGTCGCCGTGTCGCTGTTCGCCGTGTTCGTGGCGCTCGCCGTCACCGCCGTCGAGGCGGGCGTGGCGCTGCCCCTCCTCGTGCCGCTCGCGTTCGCCGTCGGGTTGACCGAGCCCATGGTCGGCTCGGCGTCCCGCGCCCTGTGGGCCCGCGCCCTGCCGCCCGGGTCCGCTCGGCTCGCCGGGTACGCCTACGAGGCGATCAGCATGGAGGTCTTCTTCATCCTCGGCCCCGGCCTCGCGGGCCTGCTGGTCACGGTGCCGTGGGCGGGCACCGGCGTGGTGGTCGGCGCGGCGTCCATGGTGGTCGGCGCGGTGTGGTTCGCGCTGAACCCGACCGTCCGCGCCGTGCGGCCGGAACCGGCGCGGCGCGACCTGCTCGGCGCGCTCGCCTCGCCCGGCATGCGCACCGTGGCGCTCGCGGCCCTCGGCTTCGGCGTCACGATCGGGTTCATCGAGGTCGCCGTGCCCGCCGCCGCCGCGAACGCCGGCCACGTGGGCCTCGGCGGGCTGCTGCTGAGCCTGTGGTCGGTCAGCTCCGTCGTGTTCGGCGTGCTGTACGCGATGAAGCCGTTCCCGCGCGCCATGCACCTGCGGCTGCCCGTGCTGCTCGGCGGGTTCGCGCTGCTGTCGCTGCTGCTCGCGCTGCCCACCAGCCTGTTCTGGCTGGCCGGCGCGCTGCTCGTGGTCGGCACCCTGATCACCCCGCAGTCCACCACGCACTCCACCGCGATCGAGCACGTCGCCCCGGCGGGCACGGCGACCGAGGCGTTCGGCTGGGTGGTCACCGCCGTCACCGTCGGCCTGGCCATCGGGCAGTCCGCCAGCGGCCAGCTCGTCGAGTCGCACGGCACGAGCACCGCGTTCGCGGTGGCGGCGGTGTCCGGCCTGGTGATCGCCGCCCTGGTGTGGGTCTTCCGCGGCACGGTGGCGGCCGGCGTGCCGCTGCCCCAGCAGGAGGACATGGACCTCGCGGCCCGCTGACGTGCGGCTTTCCACGTCGGTGGGCGAGAATGTCGGTGGTCGGGTCTAGCGTTCGCCGCATGCACCCGATCACCGGCGCGCGGGTGCGCGGGTGCGTCCTCGCGCTCAGCCCCGGACCGTTCACCTCCGGGACCAAGCGGGACGGATCGTTACCGAACGGCGCTCACTTCGCTACCGTGTGTACCGGCGGGTGCACTTGACGACCTCGCGCCGGCACGGCGCCGCCGGCAACCCCGTTCCCCGCACGACTCGGACAAGGAAGCTGCTGGAGGCGGTCATCGACAGCACGGTGTTGGTGGAGGCGGACGCGCTGGCCGGCGCCGTGCGCCGCGCGGTTCCCCACCCCGGGCCGCACGGTTCGGTCACGCTCCAGGTCGACGACGGCGAGCTGCGCGTGCGCGGCGGCGACCCGCGGTCAGGTGGTCCGGAGGGGCCGGGGTCGAGGTCGGAGTCGGTCAAGGCGACGATCGACGGCAGCCGGATCACGAAGACCTTCCAGGCCAGGTACCTGGCGGACGCGCTGACGGCGTTCAGCGGGCGGCGCGTGGAGCTGCGCATCCAGGACGGGCTGCGGTCCACCGTGCTCACGTCGCAGGCGGGTGAGGACGGGATGGAGCTGACCTACCTGGTCGTCCCGATCCGGACAACGGTCTGACCAGTGGTCATCGGTCGCCCGTACACACGATCAGGTGATCGATGTACGTAACCGCCGTCTCGGCCATCGGTTGAAGACGAAGCGGAACCCCGAGACCACCACCCCTGCCGACCAGCCGGCCGCCGACACACCCCGGAGGACGAACAGCCCACCCCCACCACCGACCCCGCCGGCCCACCACCGACCGCCACCACCGGCCCGCCCCAGGCACCCGCGCGTCAGGCACCCGCGCGTCAGGCACCCGCGCGTCAGGTGCCCGCGAGGTAGTCGAGCTGGGCCCGCACCGACCACTCGGCCGCGGGCCAGAGGGAGCGGTCCACGTCGGCGTAGACGAGCTCGACGACCTGGCGCGCGGTGGGCGCGCCGCCCAGCCGCTCGACCGCCGCGCGGACCTGGGCCAGGCGCTCCTCGCGGTGGGCCAGGTAGGCGCGGGCGACGGCGACGACGTCCGGCAGCTCGGGCCCGTGGCCGGGCAGCACCGCGGTGCCCCCCGGCAGGTCGGCGAGGGTCCTGAGGGACGCGAGGTAGTCGGCGAGCCTGCCGTCGAGCACCGTCGTGCCGCGGCCCAGGATGGTGTCGCCCGTGAGCACCGCGTCGCCGACCAGGAACGAGAACGAGTCGTCGGTGTGGCCCGGCGTGGCCAGGGCGGTGATCTCCAGGCCGCCGCCGGTGACGACCTCGCCGCCGGCCAGCGGCGCGGTGGCGAACCTCGGGTCCGCGGCGTGCACGGGGGCGCCCACGAGCCGCGCGAAGGCGCTCACCCCTTCCGAGTGGTCCGGGTGGCCGTGGGTGAGGAGGACGGCGTCGACCGGGCCGTGCGCGGCCACGCGGTTCAGGTGGCCTTCGTCCAGGGGGCCCGGGTCGACCACGACGCACGACTCGGCGCCCGGCGCGCGCAGGACCCACGTGTTCGTGCCCTCCAGGGTCATCATCCCCGGGTTCTCCGCGAGGACGACCGACGCGAACGGCGTGACCCGGCGCAGCACCCCGTACTCGGCGCTCACGGCAGGACCACCCGGAGGACGTCGCCGTCGCGGACGATCTTGGGGATGATCTTCTCGACCTCGCGCGGCTCGGCCAGGACGGCCGCTACGGAGCCGAGGTCGTTCACCTCGGAGAGGGTCACCCAGGTGGGTGGCATGAGGGCTCGGCGGCCCGCCTCCCAGTCGGCCAGCGCGTCGGCCGGCCGCTGCCACACCGCGTCCGACGCCTCGGTGGTCGCGCCGTCCGCCCTCTGCCCCTCGGGCAGCACGGCGACGAAGAACCGGGTGTCGTAGCGGCGCGGTTCCTCGGGCGGGGTCACCCAGTTGGCCCACGGTCGCAGCAGGTCGGCGCGCAGCACGAGCCCCTCGTCCGCCAGGAACCGCGCGAACGACAGCTCCCGCGCCACCAGCGCGGCCCGCGCCGCCGCGTACGGGCCGGTGTCGGCGACGACCGTGGTGGCCGACGGCCCGGCCAGCAGCACGCCGGACTCCTCGAACGTCTCCCGCACCGCGGCGCACACGAGCGCGGTGGCGAGTTCGGGCGAACAGGCGAACTTCGAGGCCCACCACCCGGGTGGGGGGCCGCTCCACGCGACCGAGGCGTCGGCGTCGCGCGGGTCGACCCCGCCGCCGGGGAACACGGTCATCCCGCCCGCGAACGCCATGGCGGCGACGCGGCGCAGCAGGAACGCCTCGACCCCCCGGTCGCCGTCGCGGACGAGCACGACGGTCGCCGCGTCGCGGGGCTCGGCCGGCGGGCCGGTGAAGGTGGACGGGGCCATCTCGGCCGGCAGCACCAGTTCGTCGGGTAGTTCGCGCACGGACCGAGCCTACGACGAGGATCACCCGCTGTGGACACCGCGAAAAAGGGCTGCCTGGTCAACGTCCTGCTGTTCGGGTCGGGCGGGGTGATCGGCACCGGTCTGACGGCCGTCGCGGCCGTGGTCCTGTTCCTGCCGACCAGCGAGACGATCCACACGTACGAGGGAACTCCGAACGTGTACGTGAAGGAGGAGTCGCGGCTGCTGGGCGGCACGGACCACGAGGTGTGGCTCGGGCGGGCGGAGGACCACGGGTTCGTGGTGGCGGTCCCGGGCGGGTGGGGGACCGAGCCGGAGGTGGTGCGGCAGGAGGGCGGTGTGGAGCTGCGCTTCGGCACCGGGAGGCGGATCTTCGTGCCCGAGGAGGACTACCTCGGTGGCCGGTGACGACCGAGCCCGGGGCCCGGTGAAGGCCGGGCGGTGACGGCCGAGCCCGGGTCGGGTGACGGCCTGGGTGGTGATCACCGGCCGGGGGCGGGGGCGGGTGGGAGTTAGGGTGGCCGGCGTGGACGAACAGCTGCGCGTGGGACTGATCGGCGCGGGTCCGTGGGCGGAGCGGGTGCACGCGCCGGGCATCGCCGACCACCCCGGGACGCGCCTGGCGGCGGTGTGGGCCCGGCGCGGGGAGGCGGCGGCCGCGCTGGCCGGCACCTACGGCGCGGGCACGGCGGCGACGCCGGAGGAGCTGCTGGAGCAGGTGGACGCGGTCGCGTTCGCCGTGCCGCCGGAGGTGCAGGCGCCGATCGCGACGCGCGCCGCCGAGCTGGGCAAGCACCTGGTCCTGGAGAAGCCGATCGCCGCGACGCTGGAGGACGCCGAGCGGCTCGCGGACGCGGTGGAGCGGCACGGGGTGGCCTCGCTGGTCGTGCTGACCCGTCGGTACGCGCCGGAGACCCGGGAGCAGCTGGAGCAGTTGGCGCGGGTGGGCGGCTGGGTGGGCGGCAGCGCCCGCTGGTTGTCGGGCGCGCTGCTGGACGGCCCGTTCTCGCACTCGCCGTGGCGGCACGAGCGGGGCCCGCTGGACGACGTCGGGCCGCACGCGTTCGACCTGCTGGACGCGGCGCTGGGGACGATCACGGACGTGGTGGCGGCGGACCGGTCGGAGCACGGCGTGTGGCAGGTGGTCTTCCGGCACGAGGGCGGCGCGACGAGTTCGGCCGCGTTGAGCATGACGCTGCCGCTGACGCCGGGCGTCTCGGAGGTGGCGGTGTACGGCGAGCACGGTCACCGCGTGCTGGCCGACCGGGGCACGAGCGCGGTGCAGTGCTTCACGAACCTGCTGGACGACTTCGTGGCGATGGTGGACAGCGGCACGGCGCGGCACCCGTTGGACGTCCGCCGGGGCCTGCACCTCCAGCGGGTCATCGACCTGGCGCGGCGGAGGGCCGGGGGCGACGCCGGAACGGCGTGAGGGGCCGCGGGACGGCGTGGGCGGCGGCCCGGCCCTCCCGGCCGCTGGGCGCGGACGTCGGGGCCGGGCTGCCGCGCGGGCGCGCTAGCCGGGGTACTTGCCGTTGTTCGGCTTGGGCACGCCGTTGACGAACTCCGGTCCGCCGGGCCAGGACTGCTGCTCGCGCTGCGCCAGCTCCTCGTGGAGCTGCTGGAGCAGGGCGCGTTCGCGGTCGCTGAGCTTGGCGTCGACGGTCGGCGGCAGCTGCACGGACGCCGGCGCCTGCCCCTCGGCCAGGGCGGCCTGGAGCGCGGCGAGGTCGTCCGGGTTCAGCTCGGTGGTGACCTCGGACCGCGACAGCGGGTGGTCGTCGGGCAGGGACAGCGGCAGCGGCGTCACCGGGGGCGTGAGGCCCCGCGGTTCCTCCACGACCGGTTCGGGCGCGGGCTCGGGCGGCGCGGCGTCGGTGACGCGCACCTCCTCGCCCCGCCCACCGTCGCCCAGCAGGTCGTCGACCCGCGAGTCGGTCCGCGGGTCGGTCCGCGGGTCGGTCCGCGGGTCGGTCCGCGAGTCGACCCGGGAGTCGGCACGCGGCTCGGCCGGCGAGTCGGGTCGCGGCTCGGCACGCGAGTCGGACCGCGACTCCACGCGCGAGTCGGACCGGGACTCGGCGCGCGACTCCGCCCGCGAGTCGGCACGCGGCTCGACCCGGTGGTCGCCCTGCGGCTCGTCGGTGGGTTCGCGCACCGGCAGCCGCTTGACCGGCTTGGGCGGGAACGGTTGCGCCCCCTCGTACGAGTCGACGCGCGCACGACGGGACTTGGAGCCGTTCTCGGGTTCGACAGGCACCGGTTCCGGCTCGACCACCGGTGCCTGGCCCGACATGTCACCGTCGAACCACGTGCCGGGATCGGGCGGTGGTCCCGGTGTCGTGGAGCCGGACGCGAAGAACACCTCGCGGGCGGTGGTGACCGCGGCCGCGTGGTACTCGCCCAGCGGCGTGCCCACGGTCAGCACCTCGACCACGGCCCGGATGCCGGCCTTCCGCAGCACGGTGTCGACCCGGTACGCGGTGGCGGGGGCGAACCCGGCGGGGCCGATGTCGACCAGGACGACCCGCTGCGGCAGCGGGCCGGGTGTCGCGCCGGCCGGGGTGGACCGCCACGTGGCGCGCACGCCGCGCACGTCCGGCAGCGCCGACACGGTCCTGCCGAGCACGTCGCCCAGGCCGTCGGCCGGGTCGGACTCGGCGCTGAACCGGTGCCGGGGCACGGGCACCTGCTCGACCGCGAACAGCCGGTCGGCGAGGGCGCGGTCCGAGCGGACCTCGCCCAGCAGCCAGCCGAGCTCGCGACGCTCCTCCGTGGACACCGGGATGCGACCGGCCAGCAGGCAGCCGACGAGCAGCTCCACGGCCCGGTCCAGCTCGGCGACCGCGAGCAGCTCACGGGCCTGCGTCAACGCGTCGTCGTCGACCCGTCCGGCCAACGACAACAGGAGGTCGTGTAAACGGACGGGGAGTCCCACTCCGTCGTTCGTCACGCCTGTTCTCCTTCCGGCCCGCGCGGGAGCGACGAGCTCTATACGGGCACCAGGTGCCCGTCGGCCTCGGCGCCGGTGCACACCAGTTCCGAGGCCGCCAACGCCGCCCGGTGGTAGGGCGGCAGGTCAAGTCCGACGGGCAGGACCTCCACGAGGGGGTCGTGCTCGCCGAGCGCCCGCAGCACGCGCTGGAGTTCGCCGGCCAGCCGGGCGCACCCGGTCGTGGCGGCGACCAGGACGAGCTTCCTGGTCCCGTCCCCGCCCAGCCGCCACGTGGACCGGACCTCGCCGACCCCGGGGCGACCGCGCAGGGTCGCCCCGAGCACCACGGTCGCGGAATCACCCATCAGCACCCGATCGGGTGATTCCGGGGTGAAGGTGTAGCCGGGATCGGGCAGTTCGTCCAGTCCCCTGATGGAACTGATGGTGGCCCGGTCGGCGCCGTGCGGCACGAGGGCGTCGGCGAGCAGGGCCTGCTCGCGGTCGGTCAGGCCGATCCGGTCGTGCAGCAACGTGCGTGGCAGGGCGCGTGCGAGGACCAGGACGGCGTCCGTCGCGGCCCAGTCGCGGAACCGCCACAGGACGTCGTCGGGGAGCCTCCCGGCCAGGCGCAGCAGCAGCTCGTGGCACGTGTCGGACATCTCACTCCCCGATCTCGACGATCAGCTCCACCTCGACGGGCGCGCCCAGCGGCAGCTCGGCCACGCCGACGGCCGACCGCGCGTGCCGCCCGGCGTCGCCGAACACCTCGCCGATCAGCTCGGACGCGCCGTTCACGACGGCCGGCTGGCCGGTGAAGCCCTCGGCGGAGGCGACGAACCCGACGAGCTTGACGACGCGGACCACGGAGTCCAGGCCGACGAGCGCGTCCACGGCGGCCAGCGCGTTGAGCGCGCAGGTGCGGGCGTGCGCCTTGGCCTCCTCGGGGCTGACGTCGCCGCCGACCTTGCCGGTGGCGGCGAGCGCGCCGTCGACGAACGGGAGCTGGCCCGAGGTGAACACGTGCCGGCCGCTGCGGACGGCGGGCACGTACGCGGCGACGGGCGCCGCGACCGGGGGCAGCGCCACGCCGAGCTCGGCCAGGCGGGCCGTCCAGCTCATGCCTTCGGCCGCTTCAGGTAGGCGACGTGCTGCTCACCGCTGGGGTTGGGCAGGACAGTTACGAGCTCCCAGCCGTCCTGGCCCCACTGGTCCAGGATCGCCTTGGTGGCGTGGATCAACAGCGGGACGGTCGCGTACTCCCACGTCTGCATGGCGGGCAGCCTAGCCGGACACCCGGAGTACTCGCCCGCGCCCGCTCGCAGGTCGCGCGAGCTGGAATTTTCCCGTCGGGTTCACGCACTTCTGCGGTTTCCGCAGGTGACGGCCCCGTCACCAAGCGCTAACTTGCTCGTGTGGAGACGTGGCGGATCGTGGCGACCGGTTCGTTCCTGCTGGGCGGGCTGGTGATGGTCCTGGTGGCCATGGCGCTGACGCGGGACCGGAAGGGCGCGGTGCGGTCGCAGGTGTGGCGCGCGGCGGGCATCGGGGCGGTCGCGGTGGCCGTGGTGGCGGTGCTGATCGCCTACGTGCTGCCCTCGGTGGTGGCATGGGGCGTGGTCGCGGCGACCGCCATCGCAGTGGTGTTCGTCACCATGTGGGATTGACGCGGCGGCCTCCCTCGCCCAGCGGCCCGCGGTGGTCCGCGCCTAGGCTGACCTGGTGAACGGCTGGACCGACGAACTGACCCGCGCGCGGCTGCACGTCGTCACGGGCAAGGGCGGGACCGGCAAGACGACGGTCGCCGCGGCGCTGGCGCTGGCCCTGGCCACCGGCGGTCGCCGGGTGCTGCTGGTGGAGGTCGAGAACCGGCAGGGCGTCGCGCGGCTGTTCGACCGGCCGCCGCTGCCCTACTCCGAGGAGCGCATCGCGTCCGCGCCCGGCGGCGGGGAGGTCCGGGCGCTGGCCGTGGACCCCGAGGCGGCGCTGCTGGAGTACCTCGACATGTTCTACAACCTGGGCTTCGCGGGCCGGACGCTGAAGAAGATGGGCGCGATCGAGTTCGCCACGACCCTCGCGCCGGGCCTGCGGGACGTGCTGCTCACCGGCAAGGTCAAGGAGTGCGTGCGCCGGGTCGGCAGGAACGGCAGGCACGAGTACGACGCGGTCGTGCTGGACGCGCCGCCGACCGGCCGCGTGGTGCGGTTCCTCGACGTCACGCGGGCCATGGCCGACCTGGCGAAGGTCGGGCCGATCAAGGGGCAGAGCGACGGCGTGGTGAACCTGCTGCACTCGGGCGACACGGCGGTGCACCTGGTGGCGCTGCTGGAGGAGATGCCGGTGCGCGAGACGCTGGAGGCGGTCGCCGAGCTGGACGCCGCCGACCTGCGGCCCGGCGCGGTGTTCGTGAACCGGGTGCGGCCGCCGAGGCTGCCCGCGCGGTCCGTGGCCGCCGCCGCGGCGGGCCGGGTGGACGCGGACCGGGTGCGCGACGGGCTGGCCGCCGCCGGGCTGGACGTGGACGCCGACGTGCTGGAGGGCCTGGTCGAGCAGGCCGTCGAGCACGCCGCCGGGGTGCTCGCGGAGCAGCGGGCCAAGGAGCAGCTGGCCGAGTCGGACCTGCCGTCGGTGGAGCTGCCCGAGCTGACCGACGGGGTGGACGTGGCCGCGCTGTACGAGCTGGCGGAACTGCTGGTCGGGCGGGGTGTGCGGTGAACCGGCTGGACGTGGACGCGCTGCTGGACAACCCGGGCACGCGGGTGCTGGTGTGCTGCGGCTCGGGCGGGGTGGGCAAGACGACGACGGCCGCGGCGCTGGCCCTGCGGGCGGCGGCGCGCGGCCGGCGGGCGGTGGTGCTGACGATCGACCCGGCGCGGCGGCTCGCCCAGTCGCTGGGCCTGCGGGAGCTGGACAACAACCCGCGGCGCGTCGAGGGCGACTTCGACGGCGAGCTGCACGCGATGATGCTGGACATGCGCCGCACGTTCGACGACATGGTGTGGCAGCACGCGGGCCGGGAGCGGGCCGAGCAGATCCTCGCCAACCCCTTCTACCAGACGATCTCCACGTCGTTCTCCGGCACGCAGGAGTACATGGCGATGGAGAAGCTGGGGCAGCTCGTCGCGCAGGACGACTGGGACCTGGTGGTCGTGGACACGCCGCCGAGCCGCTCGGCGCTGGACTTCCTGGACGCGCCGCAGCGGCTGTCGACGGTGCTCGACGGGAAGCTCATCAAGATGCTGTCGGCGCCCGCCCGGGCGGGCGGGCGCGGCATCCGCAAGATCGTCGGCGCCGGGTTCGGCCTGTTCACCAAGGCCGTGTCGACGATCGTGGGCGGCCAGCTCCTGAACGACGCGTCGACGTTCGTGCAGGCGTTCGACAGCATGTTCGGCGGCTTCCGGCAGCGCGCCCAGGCCACCTACGACCTGCTGCGCTCACCCGGCACGGGCTTCCTGGTGATCGCGGCGGCCGAACCGGACGCGCTGCGCGAGGCCAGCTACTTCGTCGAGCGGTTGAGCGCGGAGCGGATGCCGCTGACCGGCCTGGTGGCGAACCGGACGCACCCGGTGCTGGCCCCCTTGCCCGCACCGGGCGCGCTGGCGGCGGCGGACCGGCTGGAGCGCGCCGGGGACGCGCCGCTGGCCGCCGCGGTGCTGCGGGTGCACGCGGACCGCGTGGCCGTCGCCGATCGGGAGAAGCGACTGCTCGCGCGGTTCACCCGGGCGCACCCCGGCGTTCCGCTGGTCGGTGTGCCCGCGCTGCCGACCGACGTGCACGACCTGGACGGCCTGCACGAGATCGGCCGGCGGCTCGCGGGCGAGTAGGAACCGCCCCTACCCGACCTTGGACTCCTCGTGGTGCTCCTGGCGTGCCGTGTCCAGGAGCTCGTGCCAGGAGGTGACGTCGGGTCGCCGCCGCAGCAGCGCCCGCCTCTCACGCTCCGTCATTCCACCCCACACACCGAATTCGATCCGGTTGTCCAGGGCTTCCGCGAGGCACTCGGTGCGCACCGGGCAACCCAGGCACACCACCTTGGCCTTGCGCTGCTCCGCACCCCTGACGAAGAGCTGGTCCGGCTCCTCGTCGCGGCACGAAGCCTTGATACGCCAATCCCCCTGCTGCATAGCCCCCACCTCAGTTCCCCTGTGCCCAGACTTCCTAAATCCGCCACACCCCTGCCGCGGATGCCGTAGGCTCACCACCAACGAGTGGCTGCGCCGTCGGCTGCTGTCGTGGACAGTGACGGACTGTAGAGCCTTCTGGTTCCACCTCCAACCCTGGGTTGCCCACCTGTTACCTGTCTTGAGTACGAGTACTCATCCTGTGTAATCAACTGTGCGCGATCTCGATCACCTCTTTGGGTGCCGCGTACGCTCACCGGCATGCGAGCCAGGAACGGCGTGCTGAAACTGCTTGGCCTGTGCCTGCTGGCCGGAGTGCTGCTGGCAGGTCTGTTGTTCCCCGTCGTGGGCTCGCTCGGGATGGTGTCGAACAGAGCCAGCGACACGGTGGACAGCATCTCCGCGGACCTGGTCACGACCGACCCGCCGCTGGTCTCCACGATCACGGACAAGGACGGCGCGCCCATCGCCTACCTGTACGACCAGTACCGGGTGCTCGTTCCGCCCGAGAAGATCTCGCCCACCATGAAAGCCGCGCTGGTCTCCGTCGAGGACCGGCGGTTCTACGAGCACCAGGGCGTGGACTGGAAGGGCACGATCCGCGCCGGGTTGACCAACCAGTTCAGCGGTGCCGTGACGCAGGGTGCCTCCACGCTCACCCAGCAATACGTGAAGAACTACCTCGTGCACGTGGTGGCGCGGAACAACCAGGTCGAACAGCAAAAGGCGCAAGAGCAGACGATTGCGCGAAAAGCCCGTGAAGCGCGCATCTCCTTGCAGCTCGAACGCAAACTCGGCAAGGAGGAAATCCTCGCCCGCTACCTGAACGTGGTGCCGTTCGGCTCCACGATCTACGGCATCGCGGCGGCGGCCCAGGCGTACTTCGCCACCACGCCCGACAAGCTGACCGTCGCGCAGTCGGCGATGCTCGCCGGGATGGTGAACAGCCCGTCCGCGCTCAACCCGGAGGTGTTCCCGGAGAAGGCGCTGGTGCGGCGCAACCAGGTCATCGACAAGATGGTCGAGAACGACAAGCTGTCGCGGGACGCGGCGGAGACGGCGAAGGCCGAACCGCTCGGGATCGCCAGCCCGGTCCGGACACCGCCCAACGGGTGCGTCGGCGCGGGACCCGAGAACGGGTTCTTCTGCTCGTACGTCGTGAACTACCTGGAGCGCAACGGGTTCAGCCTGGAGCAGCTCAAGACCGGCGGCTACACCGTGCGGACCACGTTGGACCGCACCATCACGTCCCACGCCAAGCAGGCCGCCGAGGCGCAGGTGGCGAAGTCGACCGGCGGGATCGCCAACGCGATGGCGGTCGTGCGGCCAGGACGCGAACGGCACGAGGTGGTCGCACTGGTCGCGAACCGCGACTACGGGCTCAAGGCCGACCAGTTCCAGACCCAGTTCGACCTGCCGTCCGGGGTGGAGAACAAGTTCGGCGCCGGGTCGATCTACAAGGTGTTCACCGCCGCGGCGGCGCTGGAGAAGGGCATGGGCATCGAGAACACGATCGCCACGCCCAACTCGTACGTGTCGCGCGTGTTCAAGGGCGGCGGCGACAAGTGCCCGCCGACCGGCGAGCCGAACACCCGCTGGTACTGCCTGGGCAACGCGTCGTCCACGTACCCGCCGCAGATGTCGTTGCAGACCGCGTTGCAGACCTCGCCGAACACCGGGTTCGTGATCCTGGAGGAGCAGCTCGGCATGGACCCGGTCGTGGACATGGCGTCGCGGCTGGGGATGCGCGAGACGATGGCCACCAACATCGGCGGCGTGCGACCGGACCCCAAGGCGCGCGACCGGCAGCTGCGGATCTCGCAGACCGAGTTCTACAAGTCCAACGGCGGCAACGCGTCGTTCACGCTGTCGCCCGCGCCGGTGTCCACGCTGGAGCTGGCGAACGTGGCGGCGACGATCATGAGCGGCGGCGTGTGGTGCCCGCCGTCACCGGTCGGCCAGGTGCTGGACCGCAACGGGCAGCCGGTGCCGGTGAACGAGGCGCCGTGCGAGCAGGTCGTGGCCGAGCCGCTGGCGAACGGCCTGGCCGCGGGCATGTCGAAGGACGACCAGGGCGCCGGCACGGCGTCCGCCGCGGCCCGGCAGTTCAAGTGGGGGCGGCCGATGCTCGGCAAGACCGGGACGACGGAGGAGTACAAGTCGGCGGCGTTCATCGGGGCGACGCCGGACTTCGCGGGCGCGGTCCAGACGTTCAACGACGGGACGAACCCCCGCGGCATCTGCGTCAACGCCGGACCGCCGAGGCTGTGCGGCAGCGGCGACATCTACGGCGGCACGGTGCCCGCGCGCACCTGGTTCGACACGATGACGAAGGTCCACGAAGGACTGCCGGTGAAGCCGCTGCCGCCGGTCGAGGAGCGCTACCTCAAGGGCGGCAGCGAGATCCGCGTGCCGGACGTGGTGGGGCGCAACGTCAACGACGCCACCCGGACCCTGGAGCAGGCGGGGTACAAGGTGTCGGTGCAGAACCGCAACTCCGAGCAGTCGAAGGGCCAGGTCGTCGGCCAGACCCCGCGGGGCAGTGCGCTGCGCGGCACCGTGGTGACCCTCCTGGTCTCGACGGGCTACGTCCCCCCGCCGCAGCCGGTCGAGCCGACCACCGGGCAACCGGCACCCGGCCAGCCCGCGCCAGGCCAGCCGAACCCGGGCCAACCCGGCGAACCACCGGGCCGCCCGGGCGAGCCGCCGCAGATCACCATCCCGATCGAGCCCCCCGGCCGCTGATCTCCCGCGTGCGCGGGTGCCCCAGCCGGTCACCCGCGCACGCACGCATGCCCCGCCCACGCCGCTCAGCCCGCGCCACGCCCCGCTGCTCCGCGCCACGCCCCGCTGCTCCGCGCCGCTCAGCGCACGCCCCACCCGCACCGCGCTGCTCACGGCGCTCAGCCCGCGCCGTCTCGCCCGCGGCGCGCTGCCCGCGCCCGCTCAGCCCGCCTCGCCCGGGGTGCGCTGCTCGTGGCGCACCCGTCCCGGGTCGCGTTCCACTCCCCTCGCCGCGCCGGGCTCGCCCGCACCCGTCCCGTCCCGCCTCGACCGGCGGCGCGCTCGCGCCACACCCGCTCCGGCTGCCGCGGCCTCGCCACACCCGGCTCTGCCCGCACTCCGCCCCGCACCCCGGCCGCACCCGTGCCCTGGGCGTGCCTGTGGGCTTCCTGGGGCTCTCCGGGCTCGGCGGGTGTCCTCTGGTGTGGGTCGGCCTGGTGCGGGTCGTCCTCCGGGTGTGTCGGCGGCCAGTTGGTCGGCAGGGGTGGTGGTCTCGGGGTTCCGCTTCGTCTTCAACCGATGGCCGAGATCGCGGTTACGTACATCGATCACCCGATCGTGTGTACGGGTGCGATCCAGGCCCGGTCTCAGGCGAGCTTGGCGCGCACCGCGCCGGCGACCCGGCCGCCTTCCGCGCGGCCCGCCACCTGGGCGTTCACGATCTTCATGACCTGCCCCATCTGGCGCTGGCCCGGCTGCTCGCCGATCTGCTCGGTCACCTGCGCCACGGCCGCGTCGACCAGGGCCACCAGCTCGTCGTCCGACAGCTGCGCGGGCAGGTACGCCTCCAGCACGGCGCTCTCCTGCCGCTCCAGCTCCGCCTGCTCGACCCGCCCCGCCCCGCCGAACGCCTCGGCGGCCTCCTTGCGCTTCTTCACCTCGCGAGTGATGACCTTGAGCACCTCGTCGTCGGACAGCGCGCGCGCCGCCTTGCCGGAGACCTCTTCGGTGGTCACGGCGGCCAGCGTCATCCGCAGCGCGCCCGCCCGAACCGTCTCCCGGTTCTTGATCGACGCCGTGAGGTCCGCCTGCAACCGTGCCTTCAGCTCCGCCATGAGGCCGAACGGTACCGAAAGGCCCCCGTCGGCCCGAATCGGTTAACCCCCTACCCTCGACCTCGTGAACACGCTCGGCCGATCACTGCTCGCCACGACCGCCCTGGGCGCCACCGCGCTCGCCTACGCGGCGGGGGTCGAGCGGCGGCACTGGACGTTGCGCGAGGCCACCGTGCCGGTGCTCGCGCCCGGTTCGTCGCCGCTGCGGGTGCTGCACCTCTCCGACCTGCACATGATGCCGGGGCAGGCGTCGAAGCAGCGCTGGGTGGCGGCGCTGGACGACCTGGAGCCCGACCTGGTGGTGAACACCGGGGACAACCTCGCGCACAAGCAGGCGGTGCCCGCGGTGCTGCGGGCGCTGGGTCCGCTGCTGAACCGGCCGGGTGTGTTCGTGTTCGGCAGCAACGACTACTACGCGCCGCGGCCGAAGAACCCGGCGCGCTACCTGCTGCCGTCGGCGAAGACGAAGCGCATCCACGGCATCCCGCTGCCGTGGCGGGACCTGCGCGCGGCGATGGTCGAGCGGGGCTGGCTGGACCTGACGCACACGCGCCACTCGTTCGTGGTGAACGGGGTGGAGGTGTTCGCGGCGGGCCTGGACGACCCGCACCTCAAGCGGGACCGGTTCGACGAGATCAGCGGGCCGCTGCCGGACGTGCCGCTGCGCCTGGGCGTGACGCACTCGCCGGAGCCGCGCGTGCTGGACCCGTTCGCCGCCGAGGGCTACGACCTGGTGCTGGCGGGTCACACGCACGGCGGGCAGCTGCGCATCCCGGGCTACGGCGCGCTGGTGACGAACTGCGACCTGGACCGGTCGCGGGCGCGGGGCGTGTCGCGCTGGGGCTCGCACACGTGGCTGAACGTGTCGGCGGGCTTGGGCACGTCGCCGTACGCGCCGGTGCGCTTCGCCTGCCCGCCGGAGGCGAGCCTGCTCACCCTGGTGCCGCGTCCGGTTGACGCAGGTCAGAGCGGGTCGGACGCGAAAAGGGATACCCGGTTCGGAGTGGGTGGGAACGTCAGGTAGAGTTCTCCTCGTTCGAGCGGGTGACCGGTCGGGCGAGCGGGACCGGGGTGTGGCGCAGTTTGGTAGCGCGCTTCGTTCGGGACGAAGAGGTCGCAGGTTCAAATCCTGTCACCCCGACCAGGTCAGGGCCGGTATGTCTTAAGACATACCGGCCCTGACCCGTATATGGGTGACTAACTGCGTGACTATGCTTTCGCAGCCGGGAAAATCCGATCCATCGCCGTCGCGCCGTCTTGGATCACTGGCCGGATCTGATGGCGGTACACCTCCTCCGTGACCGACGTGCTGCTGTGCCCCACGAGCTTCGATATCTGGTCCGAGGTCATGCCGCTGTCCGAGAGCAGCGAGACGAAGCTGTGCCGCAGCTCACGAGGCGTCCACTCCGCAGCGTTAAGCCCTGCCGCCTTGAGGACTCGCCGGAACATGCGGCGCACGTTGGCCGCGTCCAGCTCGGTCCCCACTTCCGACGCGAACACCAACCCGTGCTCTTGCCACTGGTCGCCAGCCCGCTTCCTGTGCACCTCCTGACGTGCCCGCTGAGCTTCCAGCGCCTTGATCGCCCGCTGCGACAACGCGAGCGTGCGCCGGGACTTCCGTGTCTTCGTGTCACCACCGGTCCGCACCGACCGCCACACGGCGATGTGCGGCGGTATCGGTGGACTGACGTGTGGATCCCCTTTCAGGTCGACATGCGACCACGTGAGAGGCCGTGCCTCCTCGGTGCGCGGGCCGCCCACCAGTGACACCACGATGTAGGCCCCGATCGTCGATTCATCAGCTTCCGCGCGGAGCAAGACAGCCTCGGCCTGCTCGAAGGTCAACGACTTCGACGGTCTACCGGCCTGCCCTTCCGGACACTCACAGAGAAGCACGACGTTGCGCTTGACCTTGTCGCGCGCCTGCGCACGGCTTACGGATCGACGGAGAACCGAGCGAATGTCTCGCAGCGTCCGCGTGCTGAGAGTCTTCGCTTTCGCCGCCAACCACTCGTCAACATCGTCCGCCGACAGCTCACGAAGCTTGCGCGCACCCAATGCAGGGATGACATGTGTTTCAGCGAGGATTCGACACGTTGTGACGGTCTGTTTGTCGCGGCCATTCAGACCGTACTGCAACCAGTTGGTCACAGCGTCGGCAACCGTGTAGTTGTGCGGTTCGATCGCTAGCCCGTCCTTGACGTCACGCTGGATGGCGTCAAGCTTGTTCTTCGCTTCGGTCTTCGTCCGGCCGCTGGCGCGTTTGGTGATCCGCTTCCCTCGTCCGTCGAAGCCTACGGTCACGGTCGCAATCCAGCGCTTACGCGCGTCATCCCAGTGCAGGCCGCCATCCCCGCGGCTACGCCGTTTCGCCAAGGTGCACCCCCGCTTCCCGCTCCAACAGCGCGACGTAGGAGCGGATCGCGGATGCCGGGATAAGTGTGGCGCTGCCCTGCTTGACGAACTTGATCCGTCCAGCCCGCATCTGCTCGTAGAAGGTGCTGCGGCTCAGTGACAGCAGCCGCATCGCTTCGGGCACTTTGTAGAGATATTTCGCCAACTCGGTGACGTTGCTCGTGTCGCTCATCGGTACCCCCTCGCTTTCCGGTGAGTCGTGCGGCTTCACGCGAGCGCTCTCCAGTGGTGAGGTCTGTCGTTGGGTGGGGATTTTGGGCATGCGTCATCACCTCGGGGTTGGCCGGTCGGGGTGGCGGCGACGTAGCGCGGCCGGACGTTGGTGCTGTGCGGGTGCGGGTACGGGGTGTCAAACCCGCAAACCCGCCGATCGGGCAGAGGAAGGACGTTGACCTGCGGTGATGCGGCGCGGGTTTGAGGTCGGGGCAAACCCGCACCAAAGCCGCGGGGGGTCGCGTCAAACCCGCAAGCGGGTCGACGGGGCCGGTCGGGGCTGTCCTGCTACTGCCAGAGGTCTGGTTGGCCAGCCGGGGCCTGGTCGTCGGCGGCCTGGTCGGCTTGGTGGTCGTCGTTGGTGCGGGTTTCGACCCAGAAGACGCGGGCTTTGGCGTGGGTGTCCATGGCGGAGCGGATGACGTAGTCGCCGTGCCAGCGGCCGATGTGGCCGGTGAGGTGTCGGCCAATGGATTTGGTGGAGGGGGTGCGGCCTTGGTCGTCGGTGAGGAAGGTTCCTTCCCAGCGGTCGACGGGTTGGTTGTCGATGATGTCGATTTCGGCTTGTTGGCGGAGGTGTCGGCTGGTGATGGGGCGGTTGTGGTTGAGTTCGTGCCAGCGGGCGAGGAAGGCGACCCATTCGGCGTCTTCGTCGTCGGCTTCGCGCATGTCGTTGAGGTTGTCGAGGAAGCCGTCAATGCCGTGGTGGGCGAGTAGTCCGCCGGAGGCTCCGGCCCAGGTGGTGAATTGGCGCATGGTGTGGCCGGAGCGGGGTGCGCCGGCGTTGATCCAGTCCATGACCAGGATGAGCAGGTGGCGTAGCACGGTGACGCGGTTGGCGGGGGTTTTGAGCCAGTTGTCGAGGTGGGGGATGCCGAACGCGGTTTGGTCGCGTTGGTCGGGGTGCGGGTCGTTGGGGTCGAGTCGGACCAGGACGGTGCGGGTGGCCATGTCCCCGCCCAACCGGATGTTGTTTCCGGTGGCGAGCCAGAGTCGGTTGTTGGTGGCGGTGAATCCGGCACCGGAGGAGCCGAGCATCCGGGCGGACCACTGCGGGGAGGTGAGCAGTTGGGCCAGGACGGCGGAGGAAACGATGGTTCCTTCGGCGATGTTGTCCCAGAGCATGATCGGTGAGGAGCTGTGCAGGGCGCTGGTGATGCCCTTCTCCAATTCGCTGTCGTCGCCTTTGCGCCAGACGAGGTTTTTGCAGCCGTAGATGTAGCCGGGGATTTCGGCGAGCAGGGTTTTGCCGCTGGATTGGGTGGTGGCGGAGATCAGGCCGAACGGGGTCAGGCATCCGAGGTAGGGGCGCAGGATGGGCGCGAGTAGCAGGGCGATGTGGTTGGCGCGGTCGGCAGGGGCAACGAACGGGAAATCGGACAACAGCCGGTCCAGCAGAAAGGCCTTGGCGTCGGCGACCTGGTCGGCGGTCGGGTGGGCCGGGACGGGCGGCATGGGAGCGGTGGGCGAGTAGTAGAGGCCGGTCGCGGGGTCGTAGCCGGCGGTCTGGATCAGCGTTCCGTCCGGGCGCAGGACGGGTGAACCGACAATGCCGTTGAGCGGCCGGACGCCGGGCCAGTAGCGCGAGGACAGCACCGCCGACAGCGCGGTTCCGGTGGGGCTGACCTCCACTTCGGTCCACTCGTCGGTGTTCTTGTCCTTCTTGAGGCGGTGGACGTAGGTGTGGTGGGCGAGCAGGAACGCCAGGGCGGAGGCGGTGAGCGGTTCGGCCTGTACGGGCAGCGCGGCGGGTTGTCCGGCGGTGTGGTCGGTGCCGGTGGGGCCGGAGACGCGGGAGAGGTGCACGAGCTGCCCGCCGGAGACGAACACGTCGGGCAGCGCGCCCTCCGCCACGGCGGCGGTGAGGGTGCGGATGGTCTCGGCGTCCCCGCCGATGCGGATGGGCGGCCGGTCGGCGGTCTCGTCGGCGGTGTCGGTGATGGCGGGTTCGGCGGCAGTGGTCATGCGACGGGCCTCCCTTCCGTGGCGCGCTGGGCGCGTTTGGTGGTCATGCGGCGGGGTGTTCGGTCGGGGTGCGGGGTCGGGCGAACCCGGAGGCCAGGGCGTAGCGGATCTCCCCCGCCGGGAGTCCGGCGGTGTGGGCGGCGGTGGCGAGCGCGGTCTCCACCTGGTGGCGGTCGATCCAGCCGGCTTCGACCATTCCGGCGAGTCGGCTGGTGGAGCGGAACAGCTTGCGGTTGCGTCCGGAGTCCGGCGGCATCGCGGCCAACTCCTCGCACGCCGACCGGAGCGCGGCGGCGGCGTAGCGGGCTTGGCGGTCCTCACCGCGGGCGGTGACCGTGACCGGCGTCGCCGGTCGGATCGGTGTCGGGGTGGCGTGGCGGTCGTGGCCGGTGCGCACGAGTTCGGCGGTGAGCCAGTCGGGCAGGACGGTCGGGGTGAAGGTGGTGGAGGTGCGGCGGTATGTGCCGGCGGGGGTGGTGGAGCCGGGCAGCACGACGTAGCCGCCGTAGGCCTTGATGTCGACCTGCCAGCCGAGTCCGCTGCTCACCACGTTCTCGCCGTCGCGGACGCGGCCGGTGCTGGACTTCCACCGGCCCGACTCGGCGGTGTAGAGCAGGTGCAGCCCACCGGACGGGGTCTCCGTGACGAGGGTGTCCACGTCGAACCCCTGCCCGCGCAGGCCAGCCAACGCGGCGTAGGTGTCGATGCCGTCGGTGGGCAGCGGGTTGCCGTCGGGCCAGGGCAGGCCGTTGAGCGGTTGGGCGGGCGGTGTGCCGCCGTGGGCGTCGAGGTCGACGGCCAGCAGCCCGGACACCCCCAGGTGCACCGCCCACACGCTCGTGCGCCAGCGTCCCGCCCACCGGTCGACCACCGCCGTATCGGCGGTGGCGGCCCACACGCCGTGGCACAGCGCGCCGTCGGCGCGGGCCAGGCACGGGCACCGGTCGGCGGTGTGGCCTCCGCCGCCCCGGCAGTCCGGGCAGCCGGCCAGCGGGCGTTTGGTGCCGGGGTGCAGGGGCATCACGTGCCAGCCGTGCCGCCGGGCCACCCACAGCGCGACGTCGGCGGCGGTGGGCTGGGTTGTGGTCATGGCGGTGGTTCCTCTCGGCGATCGGGTCGAAGCGACTTGCTGCCCTGCTAGCCGCGCGGGGATAGCAGGGCCGTCCTGTCAGTCCCGGACTCCTGTGTGGACGGTGTAGGTGCGGTGGCCGGTCGTGCCGGGGGACGTGGGGCGGTCACGTCCCCGGTATGACCGGCCCTGATGGGGTCAGCGGCGGCGCAGTCGGCGGAGGTCGGCGAGGGTGAAGCCGACCTGTTGGGTGACGTGGTCGTTGCCGGAGGCGATGTTGTGGGTGCCGTGCGGCTCGTCGTGGCCGTTGGTGGTGTCGTTGCGGTCGGCGTGGTCGGTCGTGTCCCTGTCGTCGCCTGTGGTGGGGCGGGCGCGCCTGGTGGATCGGGTGGCGTCGCCGTCGCCGTGGTGGATGTCGTGTTGGCTGCCGACGTGGGCGTTGCCGTGGACGTTGTTGGTGTTGCGGATCATGAATCCTCCGTGGCGGTGGGTGCCGGCGTCCTGTGTGGACGGAGCGGTGGCGGTGTCGTCGGTGGTCGGCGGCGGGGTCACGTCCCCGCTGTGACCTGTGGTGTCGCGGTGGGCGGTGGTGTGGTCCTGGTCCTCGTTGTGGTGTGGGGTCGCGGCGTTCTCCTCGGCCCGGTGGTGGCGGGTGATGAGGTCGGTGGTGCCGGTGGCGTGTTGGGCGAGGTCGTGGTGGCGGCGCATCATGGAGTCGTGCCAGTCGCTCCGGCCGCGTTTGTCGAACTCGGGGCGCAGTGCGGCCAGGCGTTGGCCGAGGTGGTGCATGTCGGCGGGGGTGAACTCGTTGGCGCGCGGGGTGGGTGTGCGTTCGGTGTGGTCGTAGAGGGTGTGGGCGAACGGGCTGGTGGTGAACGGGTCTGCGTTGAACGCCTCGCCGTGGTCGATGCCGATCAGGCGGCCGTCGTGGGTCTGTATCCAGTTGTCTGTGTTGCGGTCGCGGTTGGCGATGACGTGGTCGACCAGTCCGAGCAGCCGCCCGTCGGGGCTGCCGCTGTAGTCGTCGGGCACGTGGCGGCCTCCGGTCAGTTCGGTGCCGGAGCGGCCGTGCACGTATTCCATGAGGACTTCGTCGGGGGCGGTGCGGTGCACCGCGGCGTGGGGCAGGCCGACGGCGGCCAGCACGTGGGGGGCGAGTTCCTCGGCGTCGGTCAGCTTCACCGGGTCCGCGTCGCGGTAGTGGGCTTTGGTGCCGTTGCGTTTGCGCACCAACCGGGTCCCGTCCGGGTAGGTCAACAGTTCGGTGTCCCCTGTCGAGCCGTCCCCCAACGGCCGTGCCGACGAGGGCGGATCGGTGGGTGGGCGCAGTACCCGGGCCGCTGTCACGTCCCCGTCGTGACCTGCGGTTCCGTGGTCGTGTCGGGCGGCGGCGGTCTTGGCTTCCTGGTGGGCGGTGCGGGCGTCGGCGAGGCGTTGCCGTGCGGCGGTGATCTCGGCGGGGTTGCCGATCTCGTGGGCGTCGCGCAGGGCGCGGCGGGCGCGGGAGACGGCCTGGCGGGTGTTCTGGGTGAAGCGGCCTCCGGCGTTGGGGCAGCGGCGGCCCCCTGCTCTGCACATGTCACGTCCCTTCGCTGTGCTGGGGTTTCGGGTGGGTCAGCGGGTGGCCGCGCGGTCGGCGGCGCGGCAGGTCGGGCACCACGTGCGGGTGGTGAACCAGGTCCAGACGGCTTCGGGCCGGTCGACGCGAAGTCCGCAGGCGGTTTCGGCGTGGCCGTCCCACCAGGACCGGCGCACCTCAAGGTGGATCAGGTTGTCGTCGCCCATGACGACCCTTTCGTGACTTTGTGTGACGACGTGTGGGTGTGCGAGGGTGACGCGCGGGCGGTGGTGCGGGGTGCCGGCGCGGAGGTGTCAAGCGGTGTGGGGAAGGAAGCCGTCAGGGGAGCAGGACCGGCGTTTTCCGGGGTTTCGGCTGGTCGCCGTCCCGTTGTGTCGATCTTCCCTGGCAGGCGTCTCGCCTGGTGGAGTCAGGGAAGTTGGCCAGGGGAGCAGTCAGGGGAATTCCCCTGGGTCTCGCTGCTCCCCCGGCTGCTTCCCCGATACTTCCCGGTGCCCGACGGGCGGGTTTCTAGCCCTCGTCGTCAGTGTCCGCGCCGTTCTCTGTGTCACGCATCGTGACGGCTTCGGTGACGTCGTTGGCGTCCACGGCGCTCTGTCCGCTGTCGCGCTTGACGATGGGCACGCCGACCTCGGCCAGGGCGGCGGCGAGGGTCCTGCTGGTGTACTTGCCGTAGTGGTCGGGGCGCAGCGCGGCCAGGGCGTTGAGCACCTGGGCGGTGCGCAGGTGCTTGTGGCCGGTCAGGACGTGGGCCAGGTCGGTGAGGAAGTCGACCTTCTCCGGCTCGTCGTCGCCGGTGGTCGGGGGGACGTGACCGTCTCGCAGGTCCATGGCGCGGTCGGTGACCTCGGCGAGTTCGGCGGGGGTGAGGTAGAACGAGCGGAGCAGGCCGGGTTTGGCCATGATGCCGCGGACCATGGCGGTGCCGATGTCGCCGGGGCTCTCGTCGGTGGCCGGTTCCAGCGACACGGCGGAGATGCCGGCCTTGTAGGAGCCGGTGCCGAGGATGGCGTCGTTGGACTGTTGGTCGCCGATGGCGAAGCAGGCTTTGCACGAGGTCACCGCGGTGACCTTGCGCGGCAAAGAGGCGGTGGAGGCTTCGGGGGTGGCGAAGAGCAGGGTGACGGCGTACTTGCGGGCGGCGCTGATGAGTTTGGTGACCACGTCGGCGGCCTCCTCTCCGTACTCCTCGTGCATGAACAGCGCCTGGCACTCGTCGATGACCACGACCCGGGGCCGGAGTCGGGTGTCCTTGGTGGCGACTTTGCGGTCGACCTTGCGGACCTCGTGCTCCCGCAGGGCTTTGCCGCGTACGTCGAGGTCGGCGTACAGCTCGCGCAGGGTGGTCAGGCACGCTTTGACCGTGTCGGCGTCGGCTCCGGTGCGCAGGGTGCGCAGCCGCGGCTTGAGCGGTTCGTAGTCGAAGTTCTCCGCCAGGACGAACACGTCCACCTCGACCAGCGGGTCCAGCACGGCCCCGGCGACGAGGGTGATGAACATGCTCGACTTGCCCGAGCCCATGACCCCGGCGGCGGCGTAGTTCTTCTCGGACAGCTGCGCCCGCACCACCTCGCCCCGGATGTTGATGCCGACGGGGACGGACGCGAAGTAGTCCGACGGTCCGTCGGCGGCCAGCAGCGGCCACGGCCCGACCGGGCCGGAGAGCGCGCCCTGGTCGGCGACCCACAGGTCCAGCACCCCGGGCTGTCCCTTGGGTTCCGACGGCCACACCTCGACGGGCAGGCGCACGAGGTTGTGGGCGAAGACGGTCTTGCGCTTGACGATCTCCTCGACTGGCACGCCCTTGGGCAGCACGAGCTGCATGCGCACGCCGTTGCCGTCGCGGTGCGGCGGCTGCACCCACGTCGGCGTGATGCTGCGCCCCCATCCCTCGCGGAAGGCGTCCTTGAGCAGCGGCAGGCCGCCGAGGTGGCGCAGCGCGGAGAGCACCGCGGACTCGTCCACGATGATGCTGCGCCCGTCCGCCGGGACCGCCTGGTCCTCCCCCGCCCACATCGGCAACGTGCCCCGATCCCGGCCCACCGGGATAGTGCGCGCGGCCCACGTGCCCGCGACGGCGACGGCCCAGGCCCACCAGTAGTCCCCGGCCGGGGAGAGGTCGGCGACGGTGGTCCAGAACTCGACGGTGGCGTTCCACCGGTCGGTCAGCGACCCGGCGCCCACCACGGCCTGTGCGGCGGCGAAGCCGAGGAACAGCACGTGCCCGCCGGCCAGCAGCACCACCGCCCCACCCGACCACCGCAGGATCTCCAACCGGCGTTCCCGGCCGCGCTGCGCCGCCCCGGTGCGGCGGCGCTCCAACGCCTCTTCCAGCTCCCGCAGCACCCGGAAGTCGTCGGCGGACTTCGCGTTGACGCGCAGGGTGGTGATGGCCTGCTCAAGGTCGAGGTGCTTGCGCCGCGCCCGACGTTCGGCGCGGCGGATGCGGGACCCGGCGACGGCGTAGCCGGCGTTGCGGCGCACCGCCCGCGCGACGGAGCGGGTGCGCTCGTGCCGCACGACCCGCACCACCGCCCCGGCGGCGTCGCGCATGCGCGCGGCGGCCATGCGCCGGTCCAGCTCGGCGGACTCGGCGTCGGTGAGCAGCTCCCCGACGACCGCCCCGTCCGGTTCCAGCCCGTCCGTGTCCGGCACCGGGGCGGTGTCGGCGCGGCGCACCGGCAGGCGCACCACGTTGCCGTGCTCCTGGCCCTCGTCGTCGTGCTGGTGTGCGGTGGTCATGCCGTCACCTCCTGGCGGGTGCCGCCGTCGTCGGGGCCGTCGTTGCGGGTGGGGAACAGGGCGCGGTGCACGGTGGCGGCGTCCTCGGAGCGGCAGCGCAGGAACTTGCGTACGGCGGTCTGGGAGGGCTGCTCCGGGAGGGCCTGGCGGTCGATCGCGGCACGGACGCGCGCGGTGTAGCGGGCGATCTTCGCGGCGTCCGGCGCAGCGGGTGTTTCCGCATTTCCCGACCGGTGCGCGCCGGACGGCGCATCGGCCGTCGGGGTGGTGTCGGGCCGGTCGGCCGGGGTCGGCGCGGCGGTGCCGGTGGTGCGCGGTGCGGGCAGGGCGGGAAGGGCGGTCAGGTACTCGCCGATCTCGGCGGCCAGGGCGTCCCCGACGCTGTCGCCGCTCGCGGTGGCGACGGGCAGCCCGGCGACCGTGGTGGGGATCAGGCGGACGCGGCCGAAGCGGCGGCGCGGTTCGACCAGGCCGGGGCGGTGCACGAGGGTGGCGGTGCCGTCGGCGGCCAGCTCGGCGGCGGCCTGGCGCACGGCGGCGCGGCGCACCGCCTCCACCCGGCGCGCGGCCAAGCGCTGAAGCCGCAGGGCGGCGCGCTGCTCACGGGTCGGCCGCGGCTTCACGGGCGCGGCGGTGGCGGCGGTGTCCACCAGCTGGTGGACCACCACCCCGCCCACCGCCACGATGGCCATCACCACACCGTCGGTGACGCTGCCGCCGTCGGCGGTCAGGCCGTGCAGGAACGCCAGCGTCGCGGACACGGCGGCGGAGAACCACAGGCCGACCAGCAGCCGCCGCACCGGGCGTCCGGCGCGGCGGGCGGCGGCGAGGGCGAACGCGAACGCCCACATCGCCGCCTCGGAGTACAGCGGCATGGTCCAGCCGGGCGCGCCGTAGAGGTCGTGGCCGAACCCGGCGATAGCCGACCAGGCCAGCAGGGCGGGCACCAGGATGACCGGCACGAACAGCAGGTCGATCGTGTGCGCCGACACCCACCCGGAGGTGGCCTTGAGTGCGCGGGTGCGGCGGGCGCGGGCGGCATCGGCCTGATCCCGCCTGAGCTTGACGGCGGCGGCCCGTTCGGCCCGGTCTTGTTCGGCGCGGGCGGCGGCGTCGGCGCGGCGCTGCTCGAACAGCATGGCCTGATCGGCCCGGCGCTGCTCCGCGGCGGCGGCCTTGTCCGCGCGCCGGTTGTCGGCATACGTGCTCATCGGGACACCTCCAAACGGCGGGCGGAACGAGGGGAGAACGGCCCGGCGCGGCGGCCGGTACGGGTGGCGCGGCGGGCCAGGACGGCCACCACGAGGGCGGGCAGGCCGTAGGCGACCAGCAGGACCGTGGGGTCCTCGGCCTGGACGGTCACCGCCCACTGCGCCAGGCCGATCAGCCCGGCGACCATCAGCAACTTCCACAGCACCACCACGGCGACCAGGGCCAGGGCGACGACGAGGAGCAGTAAGGGCATCGGCAGGCTCACCGGGTGCCCCCGGCGGGGCGCAGCTTGCGGCCGGAGGCGGTGAGGTCCTGCCAGGTGCGGCCACGCTGCGACGACGGGGCGGAGCCGTCCGCGCTGGTGACCTGGGTGACCAGGCCGTAGGGGGCGGGCTGGTCGAAGGTGTCACCGGTGGCCGCGTCCACGAGGTCGCGCCGATGCGGGTTGTTCGCCATGCTGGTGTTCTCCTGACCCGCCCCGCTGGGGCGGTGTTGGGGTGGACCGGACCGGCGGCGGTTCCTGGCCGGGATGGGCCGCCGGTCCGGGCGCAACGGGACGTTCAGCGGGTGGTGCCGCACGCGCAGCTCGGGCAGACGCACGTCGCCCGGGGGTTGTTCTTCTTGTGGCCGCAGCGGGTGCACCAGTCGATCGGGATGCGCGGCGGGTTCGAGGTCGTGGCCATGCGGTTCTCCCTGTCCGGGTGTGCGGGTGACGGGGTGGTGGTCAGCGGGCGGCGTGCCACAGGGCGCACATCGGGCCGCCGCAGGTGGTGCCGTCGGCGAGTCGGCCGGTGCGCTTGCGCTTGCCGCAGTGACGGCCGTCGCGGCCGGTCGGGGCGGTGCAGTGGGTCGCCGAGGACTTGGTGATCAGACTGCGCAACACTGGTGTTCTCCTGACCCGCCCCTCTGGGGCGGTGTTGGGGTGGACCGGACCGGCGGCGGTTCCTGGCCGGGATGGGCCGCCGGTCCGGGCGAAGTCAGTGGACGGTGACGCCCTGCGCCATGAGCAGGTCCACCGCGTCGGTGAGCACCTGGTCGTGGTCGAACGCCAGGTGCCCGAAGTCGATCGACAGCACCTCGGCCACCGGCCACCACCGGGCCTGACGGGCGTCGTCGCCACCCACGGCCGGGGGCATGTGGTCGAGCACCGCGGCGAACGCCACCGACACCACACGGCCCCGCGGATCGCGGTCCGGCGCGTCGTAGACGCCGACCCGGTCGAGGTTCCACTCGCTGAACTCGACACCGGTCTCCTCGGCCAGCTCGCGCACGGCGGCGGCGGAGAACGTCTCGTGCGGGTCGACGTAGCCACCGGGCAGCGCCCACCGACCCGCGAACGGGTCGTGACCCCGCTCGATCAGCAGCACCCGCCACGTTCCGGCGTCGTCCTGGGCGAACAGCAGCACATCGGTGGTGATGGAAGCGTTGTTGCTCTTCACAGCGGCGATCTCCTCAAAGGTGTTGATGCATAAGGGAAAGCAGGGACGGACGGTCAGGCGGCGGCCGGTTCGGACGCGGTCAGGCGCAGCACGTCCACCACCGCCACACGCACCGGATCGGTGCCGGGAACCAGGGCCAGGCCCAGCGCGGCGGCGGCCCGGCCGACCTGCTCACCGGTGAGGTGGTCCCACACCTCCACCAGGGCCGTGCCCGCCGACGTGGCCACCGGCCCCTGCGCCGACACCCGCACGTAGTCGCCCACCGGGTCGAACAGCACGTGTGCCAAGCCCAGCGCCTGCGCCGCCCGCGTCACCTGCCCCGCCGACGACTCCCACGACAACGACCAGCCCATCTGCAAGCGGATGCCCTGGTCGGAAGCCGGGTCACGGGCCACCCGCACGGCCACCGCGCACACCCCCGCCAACGCCTCGGCGTGCTCGGCCAACAACGCCGCGGCCACCGCCGCGCGGTACGCCATCGTCGCCATCACGCGGCCTGCTTCACCGCGGCACGAGCGGCGGCGCGGCGCGTCCGGCGACCCCGTCCCTTGTGCTTGCCGAACACCGGGGCCGGCATCACGTTCGCCACCACCACCGGCCGCACCGGCTCCGCCAGCTCGGCCACCGCCTGGTCCAGCGTGACGCCGTACTTCGGCGTGATGCCGGCCAACGCTCGGGCCAGGATGCGGCGGTTGCGACGCTCCCGCGCCGAACCGTCCAACAACGCCGACGACGGCCCGGCCGCCACCGCGATCTCCACCGAAACCTGCTGGTCCAGCAGCCGCAGGGCCGCCGGGGTCAGACCGTCCGGGTAGTTGCGCGTCGTGTCCACTTCAACCTCCACTGTCAAGCCCCCTTGCATCTCGCAAGGGGGGGTTGCAGAGGCCACGTTAGACAGGGTTGCTTGCGTTCGTCAACCCCCTCTTGCGAAGATGGCGCAAGCCCCCTTGCAGAGGAAGGTGGAGGCATGGAAGAGCAGGTCAAGCAACTACGCGACATCCAGGACCCCATACGCCGCGCTCAACAGGCGAGCGACCTGGTCGGCAGGTTCCAAGCTGCGGTTACAGAGATCTCCAGGGTCCGCAAGGAAGCTTTGGAAGAGATGTCCTCCGTACTCGGAATGTCACAGACCGAAATTGCTGGACATCTCGACATGACACGTTCACGGGTAGGTCAGCTACTGAAGACCGGCCCTAAGATCGAACGCGCATTCTTTGGAGTAGGCACAAATCTAGTAGTCGCCGTGGGCGGGAAGCTTGAAGCTAAAGAAAATAACCCCGGCCCGGTTGTGGCACAGGAAGACTTTCAAGCTTACGATGAGTTCCGAAGCCTAGCCAGCGGCCTGGATTTTGAAACTAGTTACGAGGTCATACAGCCCCCCGGCATGATCAACCTCAACCGGGATGACCTGGTGGTAATTTGCGGACCTCGACTGTCGCCACTCATTGCACAAGTTCTCGAATCTGACACTTACATTGGATTTGACCGCGACGACAGCGGATGGCACCTACTCGACCGCATGCAACAAAAAGTTTATCGTTCCCCGATGGACGACGGCACGCCTGCCGACTATGCGTATGTCGGAAAATTGCCCAGACTCGACGGCAAAGGCAATTTTCTATATATCGCGGGCATTCACGCAATTGGAGCCGCAGGTGTCATACACTTTCTCGACAACCACATCGCCGAACTTTACCGTGAAGTGAAAGATGGTCGGTTCTCGACTGTAATTCACTGCACGTTTGATGCAACTACACGCCGGGTATTGTCCTCCAAGCGTGTCGCTCCCATCTACAAGTAGGACGGCGGTTCCATGCGCGCAGAACTGGACAGTCAACCGGGAAGCTTTGCAAACCCAAATGAAGACTGGGCCGCAGCAACCAACAGGATCGCCGTCCTCCTAGACGGTCTGACTGCTCCGGGCGACCTTGGAACCGGATGCATACACGGCGTGCCGTGGTTCGTAGAGCGATTGGGTTCAGCGCTAGTCGCAAATTTGGCGGACGACGAACTAGACATGCGCTCCGCCCTGGCCGCATCCATCCAATCGACAGCAAGAATCCATGCGCCTACATGCGACCTGAAAAACCCCGGAACACCGTCAGCGACAGTTCTAGCACTACGCGAAGGAGAGGAATATTTCGATTGGCTGGTTCTGGCAGACTCAACCTTGCTGCTCGACTGCACTAATGAGTTCATAGCTGTTAGCGACGATCGCGTAGCGCGAGTAAATCGAGCGCAACACGAAGCGGCCGTAAGTTCGGACACAGGTACCGATGAACACGAGAAGAATGTCAGCAAGCTCGTGGAGGCGCAAAGGCTAATCCGAAATACCCCTGGCGGCTACTGGGTGGCAGGAACCAATCCCAAAGCCGCAGCAGAAGCGCTAACGGGATCTACGCCAAAGGCGCTAGTAAAGCGTGCGGCATTGCTCTCGGATGGTGCAGCTAGGCTAAAAGAGTTCAATATAACCGACTGGAGCGGCATTATGGCCACCTTGGATGCTTCCGGGCCCCGAGGTCTGATTTCTGCCGTTCGCGAAGTAGAGGACAGCGACCCGACGGGCCGCCGCTGGCCGCGATACAAGAAGAGCGACGATGCGACTGCGGTTTATTTGACGTTCGACTAGCAGTCCAATGCTATGCGCAGTCAGGTGTCACTCTGTCGACTACCAGTCGACCTCTGCTGTCAGGTGCTGCCATGTTGTCGGCCAGCGGTACGCGATCACCGACTTTCGAGACTGTTATGAACCGAATCAAAACGGCAGTACGGCCGGGTATAGTCCCAGGTCAAGAAGTGTCTTCCCCGCGTGAGCGGGGGTGTTCCTCGTTTCCGTCACGAACAGGGAGGAGGCGCAGTGTCTTCCCCGCGTGAGCGGGGGTGTTCCCACGGCCGAGGCGATCAAGGCGCAGGACTGGTTGTCTTCCCCGCGCGAGCGGGGGTGTTCCGCCCGGCGACCTCCTCAACCCCCAACGGGCGCTGTCTTCCCCGCGCGAGCGGGGGGTGTTCCCTGCTCCGCGACCGCGCGCAGCATCGCGACGCCGTCTTCCCCGCGCGAGTGGGGTGTTCCCGTGCTGTTCGGATTGGGCCTCGGATGGCTGGGGTCTTCCCCGCGCGAGCGGGGGTGTTCCCAACACCGCCCGGCGCCCCGTGGCGCGATGTCCCGCCCGAGTACGGGCCCTGGCAGACCGTCTACGGGTTGTTCCGCCGTTGGCAGCGGGCCGGCGTCTGGCAGCGGGTCCTGACCGCGTTGCAAGCCCGCGCGGACGCCGCCGGGGCGATCCAGTTCGGTACGCAATGTGAGCAGCGTTGATCGCCACCCTCGCAGGACGGCCCTACTAGCCCCTGCGGGAGGTAGTAGGGCCGTCCTGTGGGTTGGCGGGTTTGGATGCGGGTTTCAAACCCGCCAACCCAGCCAAACCCGCACTCAAACCCGCAGCTCATCAGCGCAGGTCAGAGCCTGCTTCGTCAGTCTCTTGCGGGTTTGCGGGTTTGTTTTCTGATTTTAAGAGGTGAAGTAGTAGTAGTACATGGCTGTGCCGAGGCGGGCCCAACGGTCCGCCAAGGGGGGCCGGGCCGTAGAGGGCCGCACAGGACGCCTTGAGAGCCCCGTAGAGGGGACGAAGCAAGCCAGCCCTAGGGAAGACTCTGCCTCGCGCCTCTCAACATCAGTCAGAGCAGCTTTCTTCGGCGCGCATCCCAGGAGCGCCTTTGTCCACTCGGCGCGGTGCCGGTAAAGCGGCCCGTTTGCCCAATAGCTGCCCAAGTTGACCCTGCCCAAGTTGGGGGATGATACGTATTCCCGGGTCAGAGGCGGTTTCGAATGTGCCAGCGAGCACGGTTTCCTAAACCGTTAGCCGAACAAGCGTCGCGTTCAAGATTTTTCTCGTCGCTCGATGGAAATCGCATATGGTGTCGGGCTTAGGGCGAGCGTCGGGTGGTCGACTTGATGGGTTAGTTATGGCGCTCGGCTGCCCCCTGTGGACAGCTCGCCGCCTTGGCGGCGTCGACAAGCTCACAAGGCTTGCCGACGTGTGGGAGAGCGCGCCGTTCCATGTTGTGTCTATTTGGAGGATCGAAGGCGTTTTGCACGCTCGGCGAGCTGTTGCGCCTCGTCACTGTGTCCGAGGTCTTGCAATACCACCGCGAGGTTGTTCAGGTCGGTGGCGACTTCGGGGTGGTCGGGTCCGTAGGTGGCCTCGGTGATGGTCAGCGCCCGTTCGAGCAGGGGGTGGGCGTCGCCGGGGCGGCCCAGGGCGTTCAACGCGCCACCGAGGTTGTTCAGGAGGGTGGCGACGGCGGGGTGGTCGGGTCCGTAGGCGGCCTCGGTGATGGCCAGCGCCCGTTCGAACAGGGGGTGGGCGTCGCCGGGGCGGCCCAGGTCGCTCAACGCGAGGCCGAGGTTGTTCAGGTCGGTGGCGACTTCGGGGTGGTCGGGTCCGTAGGTGGCCTCGTCAATGGTCAGCGCCCGTTCGAGCAGGGGGTGGGCGTCGCCGGGGCGGCCCAGGTCGCGCAACGCGCCACCGAGGTTGCTCAGGAGGGTGGCGACGGCGGGGTGGTCGGGTCCGTAGGTGGCCTCGGTGATGGTCAGCGCCCGTTCGAGCAGGGGGTGGGCGTCGCCGGGGCGGCCCAGGTCGCTCAACGCGAGGCCGAGGTTGCTCAGGAGGGTGGCGACGGCGGGGTGGTCGGGTCCGTAGGCGGCCTCGGTGATGGCCAGCGCCCGTTCGAGCAGGGGGTGGGCGTCGCCGGGGCGGCCCAGGTCGCTCAACGCGCCACCGAGGTTGTTCAGGAGGGTGGCGACGGCGGGGTGGTCGGGTCCGTAGGTGGCCTCGGTGATGGCCAGCGCCCGTTCGAGCAGGGGGTGGGCGTCGCCGGGGCGGCCCAGGTCGCTCAACGCGCCACCGAGGTTGCTCAGGTCGGTGGCGACTTCGGGGTGGTCGGGTCCGTAGGTGGCCTCGTCAATGGTCAGCGCCCGTTCGAGCAGGGGGTGGGCGTCGCCGGGGCGGCCGTGCGTTCGGAGGTAGGTGGCGGCGCGGCCGAGCAGCCACGCGGTGTGCTCGGTAGTGGCGGATGGAATGCTCGTGGTGTCCTCGTGCACGGTCAGGACGTGCGGGAGGAGCGCCCGCCAGCGAGGCCAGTTCTGCGGTGCGGTCATGATCTCGCCCGGGAGGTCCGCTGCGAGCAGCTGCTGAACCACCAATGCCGGGGAAGTGCGGTCCTGTGCCGGCGTCGTGGTGGTGCGGGCGCGGAGTGATTGTTGGAGCAGTCGATGGGCGATGGTCACCTCGTCGCCGGAACGTCGGGCCAGGAACCAGCCGGCCAGCGCTCCGACCGTCTCGGCGAACCCGACCGGGTCCGTGGCGACCTCGGCCAGCGGTTCGGGCAGCACCTCCGGGTGGGCGGTGAACAGGTCCAGGGGGACGGGTTCGGGTGCCATCCAGGCCAACAGGTCGAGTAGCTGAACCGCCGCCCGGTCCTGTGCCTGCAAGGCGGTCAGCGACAGGTCCCACAGGGTCGCCAACGTCTCTCCACGACCGGCGACCCGACCGCGGACGATCATCTCGGCGGTACGTGTGCGCAGCAGATCCAGATACTCACCGACCGGGAGTTCGGTGGCCTCCAGGTACGCCGACGCCTGTTCCAGCGCCAGGGGCAGATCACCCAGCCACTGGGCCAGCGCATCCGCCGCGTCGTCGGGCATTTCGGGGAGGCGACGTCGCAGCAGTGCCACGCTCTCGGCGCGGTCCAGCACGTCCACGTCCAGCACCGGGCCGAGCGACCGGAACCCGTTGCGTCGGGTGGTGATCAGCACCTGGCCGTCGCCGGAAGGCAGGTACGGCCGCAGGGCATCGACCTCCTCGGCGTTGTCGAAGACCAACAACCACCGCCGCCGTCCGCGCAAGCCGGCCAGGACCACGGTGGCCGTGGTTGCGGGATCGGCACCGCCGTCGATCCCCAGCGCGGCACCCAACTCGGCCAGGTGGTCGGGGATCAGCGAGGGCTGCTCGGCGGGAATCCACCACACCACGTCGAAGTCGGCGGCGAAGCGGTACACGTACTCGATCGCCAACTGCGACTTGCCCACCCCGCCCAGACCCCGCAGCGAGTGCACCGCCACCGTCCCCGACGACCGCAACGCCTCCCGCAACCGCGACAACGACCCGGAACGACCGGTGAAGTTCGGGTTCCGCGCCGGCACGTTCCACACCCCCGGTAACGAACCCGGGAACCGCGGCTCCCGCGCCACCGCCCTCGTCCGGCCGGGAAACCCCGGAGCGGTGGCGGGCTTCAACCGGCCCTCGACGGCACCCTTCACGACCCGCAGCAAGCGGTCGCGGGCCTCGTCGGCCGGCAGGTCGAACAGGTCCTCCGACACCACCGAGCCCAACAGGCCCGGCCGGTCGCAGTCCTGCACCCGCAGCACCAGCAGCTTGCGATTCTCACCAAGTGGGGCATCGCGCCACGCGGTCTGCCACTCCGCCGCGCCGTAAGTCGACGACGCGTAGGCCGTCGACAGGACCGCGATCGTGCGTTCCGCCTTCTGCACGCCCTCCTGCATGGTGGCGACCCAGTTGCTGCCAGGCACGATGTCCCACGCCTGGATCAGCACGCGATGACCGGCCTCCTCCAACTCCCACGCGATCCACTCGGCCCACTGCCGATCATCCTGCGTGTAGGAGACGAAGAAGTCCCACTTGTCCGCCACGGACACCGCCCTCCAACCGTGTACCCGGACACATCGTGCCCGCCCGACCCCTGGTTACAGCACAGGCCCCACCCGAGAGATCCGAACGGCGGAACATGCACGGAACGCACCAGCGCAGAACATGTACATCCCTCATAAATTCGCAGATTGTCGGACCAAGCAACAGATCCGAGGCAAAGATCATCCTCATGGACCGCCGCAGTCAGCGAGCAAGGCGCCGCGGTGCCTTGAGGGCTCGTAGAAGCGGCGAACCGAGGCAGCCCACCGAAGGACCACCGGCCCACCCCGGCAGGGCGCGGCTGGTTCACTTGATGCCCGGTTAGGTGTGTGGGTTGGACGTCGTTGGTCGGCAAGTCCCACAGGGAGAACTGCAGCTCGGGCGCGGTGCGCTGCGGTTGCATTCGTGGCGGCGTTCACCGACGGTCGGGTGCGTTCGTGGGGACCGCCGTACTTCGTTGAGCTGCTTGAATAGGCGTTGCGATCGGTGCTGGTCGGTGGTTCGCAGACCTCGAAAGCGTGTGTGACGGACCAGGGCCGCCTGTTGGGTGTGCAGGTTTGAGACGGATTCAAACCCGCCGACTCAGCCAAACCCGCACTCAGACCGCCCTACATCGGCGCAGGTCAGAGCACTCTTCGTCGGCCTATTGCGGGTTTGTCCGTCTATTTCTAATTTCAGAAGGTGAAGGAGTAGTACACGGCTGCGCCAAGGCAGGCTCCAACGGCCTGCCTTGGGTGGCCGGGCCGCAGAGCGCCGCACAGGACTCTGCCTCGTGCCCTCAACTTAGGTCAGGCCTCTCCGCATATTCGCCCAAGGTCACGAAACTCCGACGACAGTATCGATTTGAACGATCAAACGGCATGCATGCATGACGGCAACACTCAATGAACTCAATTCCCGTCTACATCGAGACTAGGCGGAGACGATTCGAGCGTTCCATCAAGGTACCTCAGCAAGACCTTCAATCGATAAGAGAGCGCCAAGCTGTCGTTAGGGCTTTGTGAATGGCGATCAAATTCGAGCAACTCATACTGGGCGTTCGACAGCTCAGATTCGGCAGCTACTCGGTTTGCGCGACGCGCGTCGTTGAAACTCACAAGAGAGTCTCTCACAGGCAGATCCTGTCCCTGAGTAGAAAGGTGCCGATAGGCAAGGTAGTAGACCGAAACCATGCCCAGCTGTTCCAAGAGTGGATCTTTCTCCTGGAACACATCGTTGAGAAGCCCTAGAACAGTTGTCGCGCCGGCTTTCGCCTTCACCACCTTTTCAACTTCACCGGAGTCTTTCTTCATTGACTTGAAGAACGTGTCCAAATGAAACTTCTTAGAGTCGGCCGGACCGCCCATGTATTCCCAATAGAGGAACTTTGCAGCAAGATCCCAGTGGCGATAGCGCGTGTTCTTGAAAGGCAATCGGGATTTGAAGAAGTCGTTGTCGGCCAATTCTCTTGAAGCTGCCGGCAGTGGTCCGCCGAACGCATTTCTCTTCTCCGCAGCATTAAGAGGGACAGCCTCATTCAGCCTAGAAAACATCTCCTCGATTATCTCGACATCATCGGTTCGGATGCCAATGACGTCGAGTGAGGTCGAGTTCAGAAGAGCGACAACGTCTGGATACTCGTCCACAAGTTGCGAGTAGGTGAGACCAGCCGCAGCAACATCAGGATCTTCAAAGTATGAAAAGTCATCCGCCAACGGATACAGATCGTCTAGAAAGTCCCATATCGCCTGTAGGCGCTGCTTTCCATCAACGATCGCATACTTAACGCGCTTGCCGTCAATTACCCGGCGTGTCACAAACTCATGAAAATAGATCTTCGGAACATCGAACCCGTTGATGAGCGAGTCGATGAGAAGCTGCTGCTTCTCAATAGACCAAATACTCCCCTGCCGCTGGTACACCGGCTCCATCTCAATCTGACTGCGCAGCTGAGAAAGATAGCCGACGGAGGTATTGCGCACGTGGCCGACATTAAAATCTTCCATCAGTACATACCCTTCACATACGCAGCAAGAGTGTTCAGATCTGGATAGACCGACATAGCCGAAATATTAATCGCGCGCAACTGCTGCCTGATCCGCTCTTTATACTGAACCGGCACCACCCAGCTATCTATGCAATCCGCGCCATGGCTAGATTCAAGGGGGGCATGGGATCGGTGATTCACCGTAAAAGTGCCGCTCTGGGCAATGATTCGACCAAATGTCCTGTTGGCGATCGCTGCGACTGGGGCCATACTCGGCTTCTTGCTAACATTTTCAGGCAGGTAATCGTTCAAGAGTTCATCGTGACCGAACATAAGCATGTCAATATCAGCGGACACAGTACTCGCGTTAAGATCTCTCGGACGCAATATAAAAAAACGCCCATCTGCACGCTTATCGTCTTGACCGGAATCTCGCTCGACCGCAAAGTACAACCCAACCAGTGGATTTTCAGTCCAGTCAAGCAGCCTAGTCGGCAAGCCATGGTGTTGAGCAAGAAATACCCAGCCCCACTCCGAGTCAGGCGCATAACGTAGCCGCGAGTGCGCATCCTGCTTGAAACGCTTCACCATCTCGCGTTCAGCCTCAAGCCACTCTCGACGCCGAGCAAGCGAAGGAACCAAGGGCCAGCGTTGGTCCACGTGCCCGCGGTACCACCGCGTGCCGAACGCCGCTGTGTCTTCCAGCACTTCAAGCAGATCCTCGACACAGCAGATCTCACCGGGCGTGCCCTTCGGCATCGAGCACCATCCGTTCACCACGCTGTGCGACTGATCGGACGATTCTGCCGAAACTCCCTCTACGCGATCAAGGCCACCGCCGCTGGCGGCGTGTCGCGGGCGTACGGCGGACATCGTCCATCCTGGCACTCCCAGCATCCGCCTCACTGCGCCGGTCGGCCGGGCGGCGCAGCGCGCCGTCCTACGACCTCGCCCCACCGACGAACTCACCTACAGCGGGCGAGTGAGCGACCAACTGCGTGACAACCAAGGCGGACAAGTGCACACGCACCCGGACGTTCACGGACGTCACATGTGCCGTGAGCTGGTAGAACAGGGAGGCTTTGGTCCTGGCAACTTTGCTTCGGGACGAAGAGGTCGCAGGTTCAAATCCTGTCACCCCGACCACAGATCAGGGCCTGTCCGAGAGGTATTCGGACGGGCCCTGAGTCGTTTCCGGGGCTCGGTCGTTTCCGGGTCCGGGTCGTTCTTCAGCCCGGTGGGTGTGAGCGTGGGCGGGAGCTGGGACGTCGACGGTGGCTCGTCGCGGTGCCTGGTCGGCCCGCGCCGGAAGTCCCGCCGCCGTGGCGACGTCCCCGGTTCTCCGCGTCACACGCCGCGCAGCGGCGGGTAGTCCTGTTCGGGCGGCGGTGAGAGCCGCTTGTTGAGGTCCTGGGCTTCCTGGAGCTGGTCTTCCAGGGTCACGATGCGGCACGCGGCCTCCAGGCCGGTGCCCTTGTCGACGAGTTCCCGGACCCTCGCGGCCAGCCGGAGCTGGTGGCGGGAGTAGCGGCGGTGCCCGCCCTGCGAGCGCTGCGGCTCGATCAGCTTCACCTCGTCGAGGCTGCGGAGGAAACCCGGTGTGGTGCCGAGCATCTCCGCGGCCCGGCCCATGGTGTAGGCGGGGTAGTGGTCGTCGTCGAATCTGTCCGCCGCGTTCTGCGGCTCGTTTGTCTCTGCCGGCATTGCACCTCCGCGCCACGAGGGCCCCGGTGCCGTAGCACCGGGGCCCAGGGTTATGGGTTCACTTCCATCATCCGACCGCTAGGTCGGCTTGTCACATCCGCGCTGCACGTCCCACTGACGACGATGAGCGCGAGGATCGCTTATGCGTAACCGGAGACCACCTTCCAATCTGTCTGGAGTGCGGTACCCGCCCGGCTGGTCCAGCCCGAGGCAGGCGATCCGATGGTGTGTGACCCTTCCCTTCTCCTCTGGTTACTTCCCTGATCTCTTGCGACTGCTTGTCTTGCGTACTGCCTTGCGTGTCTTGCGACTGCTTGTCTTGCGTACTGCCTTGCGTGTCTTGCGACTGCCTGTCTTGCCTACTGCCTTACTTGTCTTGCGTATTGCCTTGTCTACTGCCTTGCGTACTGCTTTGTCTTGCCCACTGCTGTCTTGCCCAACTCCGGCCGTCGAAGGCCCTTGACCTCGCGCCGAGGCAACGTGCTGTTCCCGCCCCGGCCTGTGAGGCCGTCTTGCTCCCAACTCACGGGTAGTTCGTCATCTCCCGTGCCGATGAGACCTTCTCTCTCGTGACAAGGAAGATACTACGCACACGGATCATGGAATGTCTACCCCCGTCGGCACAGATTTCCTCGTTCGAGTGACGCAGTACGGCTGACCAGGCACAACGGGGGAAGGCGAGGGCGCGGCGGCGGCGCGGGAGGCGCGGCGGCGGCGCGGAGGGTGCGAGGGCGGAACGTCCGCGCCCGACCGGCGGCGCGGACGTGCCTGCGCGGCGGGCCTGGGGGCAAGCGGGGGGTGGCGCCGGAGAGGTGACTCGGGGTGGCTCGGGCCGCCGGCGGCGGCGGTGGTTCGGGCGCTCGCCCGGGGCCACCGCCGCCGCGGGTCGCTAGCGGACGTGCGGGCGGAGCTCGGCGAGGCGGCGGAGCAGTTCGCCCACCTGGTTCCAGTCGAGCTTGGCGGACTCGCCGGGCGGCGTGTGGATGCACACGTTGCCCTCCTCGGTGAGGGTGACCTCCAGGGTGCGCCGACGACCGAGGGCGTCCGTGCACCCGACGCGACCGCCCTGCCGAACCGTGTTGTCGATCATCGGTCTGACCTCCCCTGTGCCGCACTCGTCTTGCCAGGTGATTCGTTCATACGAACGTTGGCGTTACTCGTCACTCCTCGCTGTTGTCAAAACCGACCGTTCGGCCGCACAGTCGAAGGGTTGTCACGTTCTGTTAGCCCATTCGAGTGGAGGTTGCAGATTCAACTTACGGTGCGTAACGAGCAGCAAGATCGATGCGACGACGAGTCAACGCACCCGCACCGGAGATCCACCGTTCAGCACCGAGGGCACCGCCAGCAGGGAGAAGCACCTTGAGCACCACCTCCACCGCACGCCCGGCCTCCGAGAACCTCCTCCCCCTCGTCGTCCTGCCACTGGTCGCGCTCGGGTCGGCCGGGCTCGTCGCACTCCTCGGCACACCGGTCTGGGGCGTGGTCGCGGGCGTCGTGGCCGCGCTCGCCGGGCTCGTGGCCCTCGCGCTGGTCCGGGCGTCGCACGCGGTGGACCGCATCCTCGACGAGGAGCTGGACCACCGCTGATCACCCTCCGTCGCGCCCGCCACCGGCAGCCGCGTCACCCTGCGTGAACGCGGGTCCGGGCGGGCATCATCACGGCATGGCGGACGACGGCAGATCGGGCATCGAGGAGCGCACGGCGCTGCGGCGGCACATGTACGGCACGAAGGACCTGGCCGCGCTGCCCGTCTTCGCCGGCGGCTTCATCAACTTCGGCTACTGGCGCGACGTCGACCTGACCGGCCCGATCACCGTCGAGCAGCGCGTCGCCACCCAGGAGGCCCTCTACGACGTGGTCCTCGACGCGCTGGCGCCCCGACCGGGCGACCGGCTCGTCGAGGTCGGCTGCGGGCACGGCGTGGGCACCCGGCGGGCGCTGCGCCACGACCCCGCCCTGGTCCGCGGCCTGGACCTGGTGCCGGAGCAGGTCGCGCGCGCCACCGCGGCCAACGACGACCCGCGCGTGGCGTTCGCGCAGGGCGCGGCCCACGACATGCCGTTCGACGACGGCGCGTTCGACGCCCTGCTGTCGGTGGAGGCCGCGCAGCACTTCGAGGACGTCGCCGGGTTCGCCCGGGAGGGCGCGCGGGTGCTCGGCGACGGCGGCCGGTTCGCGCTGACCACGTTCTTCGCCACCGACGCCGCCGCCGCGCCGGAGCTGCTCACCGCGGTCGAGTCGTTCGCCCGGGGCCTGGACCTGGCGCACCCGGTGGGCGAGGTGCTCGACCACCTGCGCGCCGCCGGGTTCGCCGACGTGGCGGCGACCTCCATCGGCGAGCACGTGTGGCGCGGCCTGGACCGCTGGCTCGAACTCGGCCCCCGCCCGGACCACTGGGACCGCGCCTACCACCGGGTGGCCCGGCGCGGCCTGCTCGACTACTACCTGGTCACCGCGCGCAAGCCGGCAGGATCGGGGGTGTGACGACGCACCCGACCGCCGCCGTGCCCGACCCGCTGTTCCCCGACGCCGAGGCCGAGGCCCGCTGGCGCGCCCGCTTCACCGCGGCGCGCGTGAGCCTGCCCAGCTGGGCGGAGGACGCGCCGGACCGCAACCTGTACCTGTCGAACTCCAGTGGCGTGTGGGAGATCTACGCCTGGGACCGGGCCACCGGCACCCACCGCAAGGTCACCGACCGGCCCAACGGCACCTCGCACGGCGCGCTCAGCCCCGACGGCGAGTCGATCTGGTGGTTCGACGACACCGACGGCGACGAGTTCGGCACGTGGGTGCGCGAGCCGTTCGCGGCGGCCGGCGACGTGAAGCCCGCCGTGGAGGGCGTGCACGCCGGGTACCCGGCCGGGCTGGAGATCGGGCACGAGGTCGTCGCGGTCGGCACGTCCACCGACGACGGCACCACCGTGTACGTCTCGCGCGGCGGCGCGCCCGCCGAGGTCGTCTACGCGCACGAGAACGACGGCGGGGTGACCGCGCTGTCCAAGGACGAGACGCTGCTGGCGCTCGCGCACTCCGAGCACGGCGACAACCGGCACGCCGCGCTCCGCGTGATCACCCCGACGGGTGAGAAGGTCGCCGAGAAGTGGGACGGTCCGGGCAAGGGCCTGGACGCCATCGCGTTCAGCCCGGTGCGCGGCGACAACCGGCTGCTCGTCGGGCACGAGCGGCGCGGCAAGGACGAGCTGCTGATCTGGGACGTCGCCACCGGCGAGGAGACCGAGGTCGTGGTCGACCTGCCCGGCGAGATCAGCGCCGACTGGTACCCGGACGCGTCGGCGCTGCTGGTCGTGCACACCTTCCGGGCGCGCAACACGCTGCACCGCTACGACCTGGCGACGGGGGCGCTGACCGCGCTGGACACCCCGCACGGCACGGTCGGCGGCGCGCACGTGCGGCCCGACGGCTCGGTGGAGTACTCGTGGTCCTCGGCCGGGCGGCCGGGCGTGGTGCGGGTGCTGGCGGCGGACGGCGACGAGCGCGTGCTGCTCACCCCGCCCGGTCACGCGGCGCCGGCCTCGGTGGACCTGACCGACGTGTTCGTCGGGGACGTGCACGCCCTGGTCGCGCGGCCGGAGGGCGCGCCGGACGGCCCGCTGCCGACCGTGTTCCACCTGCACGGCGGGCCGCACTCGGCCGACGAGGACCGGTTCTCCGCCTACCGGGCGGTGTGGCTGGACGCCGGGTACGCCGTGGTGCACGTGAACTACCGGGGCTCCACCGGGTACGGCTCGAAGTGGCGCGACGCGATCGAGGGCCGGCCGGGGCTGACCGAGCTGGAGGACGTGGCCGCGGTGCACGACTGGGCCGTGTCGACCGGGTTCGCCGACCCGGCGAGGTGCGTGGTCAACGGCGCGTCGTGGGGCGGGTACCTGACGCTGCTGGCGCTGGGCACGCAGCCGGAGCGGTGGGCGGCGGGTGTCGCGGGCGTGCCGGTGGCCGACTACCTGGCCGCCTACGAGGACGAGATGGAGCCGCTGCGGGCGTTCGACCGGGCCCTGTTCGGCGGGTCGCCGGAGGAGCTGCCGGAGCGGTACCGCGAGTGCTCGCCGCTGACCTACGTGGACGCGGTGCGCGCGCCGGTGCTGGTGCTGGCGGGCGAGAACGACCCGCGCTGCCCGATCCGGCAGATCGACAACTACCTGGACCGGCTGGCCGAGCGGGGCGCGGCCTACGAGGTGTACCGGTACGACGCCGGGCACGGGTCGCTGGTGGTCGCGGAGACGATCCGGCAGACGGCGGCGGAGGTCGCGTTCGTGCGGCGGGTGCTCTGAGGACGCGGCCGGGGCCCTCCGGGTGGGAGGCCGGCCCGGCCACCGACACGACCGCG
>NZ_JBPKJK010000024.1:0-76668 GCF_051756985.1 Saccharothrix sabaoui | reverse complement strand
CCCGAGCGGCTCTACCTGCCGGTCGTCGACGACCCCGTGTACGGCTACCGCGGCGTCAACGTCGAGTCGCAGCTCGGGCTGGAGTCCTCGCCGCTGAACCGGACCCGCCGGCTGCTGGCCGTGCGCCGGGAGCACGAGGCGTTCGGCCTGGGCACCTACGCGGCCGCCGACGTGTCGAACACGGCCGTCCTGGCCTACCTGCGCCACCACGCGGGCGAGACGCTGCTGTGCGTCTTCAACTTCTCCCCCCGGCCGCAGCCCGTCGAGGTGAAGCTGCCCGGCCTCGACGGGCGGGTGCCGGTCGAGCTGACCGGCGGCGCGCGGTTCCCGGCCATCGGCGGCGAGAGCTACCAGCTCACCCTGCCGGCCCACGGCTTCTACTGGTTCCGGCTCGACGGAGGTGCGGCATGACCACCGCGCTCGGGCTCGACGCCCTGGCCGACGCGTTCGCGACCTGGCTGCCCCGGCAGCGCTGGTACGCGGGCGGGGGCCGCTCCCCGGAGCTGGTGCACGTCGAACGGGTCACCACCCTGCTGGAGGGCGACCCCGGTCTGCTGCACGTGCTGCTCACCGCGGACGGCGAGCGCTACCAGGTGCTGCTGGGCGTGCGGGGGGCGCTGCCCGCCGCGCTCGACGACGCCGCGGTCCTCGACACCCCGTCCGGCGCGTTCTACGCGGCCACGCACGACGGCGAGCTGCTGTCGCGGCTGCTGGCGAACTGCACCGGCGACGAGGACGGGCCGGTGTTCGAGGCCGAGCCGGGCGCGCGGGTCGACCTCGACCTGCCCGCCCGCGTGCTGACCGGGGAGCAGAGCAACACGTCCCTGGTGCTCGGCGAGCGCTACGTCCTCAAGCTGTTCCGACGCGTGCAGCCGGGCGCGCACCCCGACGTGGAGGCGCACCGGGCGCTGCACTCGGTGGGCGCGCCGCACGTGGCCCGGATGCTCGGCAGCATCACGCTGCGGGTCGACGGCTCGCACGCCGCGCTGGGCATCCTCCAGGAGTTCCTGCCCGGCGCGCGCGACGGCTGGGACCTGGCCACGGCCGACCGCGACGCCTTCACCCCCGAGGCCGCGCGGCTGGGGCGCGCCGTCGCCGCCGTCCACGGCGCGCTGGCCCGAGCGTTCGGGCCGCGCACCACGGTGGTCGAGACCCTCGACGACACCGCCGACCGGCTGCACCGCCGGTTCGACGCGCTGGCCGGCGGCGTGCCCGAGCTGGCGCCGCACGAGGACGCGGTGCGCGCCGCGTACGACCGGCTGCGGACCCTGCGGGGGCCGTTCCCCCTGCAACGCGTGCACGGCGACCTGCACCTGGGCCAGGTGCTGCGGTCGGGAGGCCGCTGGACGGTCATCGACTTCGAGGGCGAGCCGGGCCGGCCGGCGGCCGAGCGCAGGGCCCCGCGCCACGCGCTCCAGGACGTCGCCGCGATGCTGCGGTCGTTCGACTACGCCGCCCACCACGGCGGCGCGGCCGACCCCGCCTGGGCGGCGCGGGCGCGGGCGGCGTTCTGCGACGGCTACGCCGAGGTGCTCGACGACCCGCGCTCCCGGCCCGAGCTGCTGCACGCGCTGGAGCTGGACAAGGCCGTCTACGAGGTCGCCTACGAGCGCGCCCACCGGCCGGACTGGACGTCGATCCCGCTCGGCGCGGTCACCCGCATCCTGGGGGCGGCGTCGTGACCGGCGTGCTGTCCTCCCCGGAGGAGGTCGACCGGCTGCTGCTGGGCGACCACCACGACCCGCACTCCCTGCTGGGGCCGCACCGCGAGGGCGGCGACACGGTCGTGCGCACCGTGCAGCCGGGCGCGCTCGCCGTCGCGGTGCTCGCCGGCGGGGCGCGCCACCCGCTGCGGGAGGTGTCGCACGGGCTGTTCGCGGGCGTCGTGCCGGGTGAGCCGGCCGACTACCTGCTGGAGGTCGAGCGCCCCGGCGACACCCGCGTCGTCGGGGACCCGTACGCCGCCGAGCCGACCGTGACGCCCGCCGACCTGGAGCTGATCGCCCGCGGCGAGCACCCCCGGCTGTGGGACGTGCTGGGCGCGCACCCCCGCGACGGCGGCGTCTCCTTCGCGGTGTGGGCCCCGCACGCGCGGGGCGTGCGGGTCGCGGGCGACTTCGACTCGTGGGACGGTCGCGGCACGCCGCTGCGGCGGCTCGGGGCGGGTGTGTGGGAGGTGTTCGTGCCGGGCGTGCGCGTGGGCTGCCGCTACAAGTTCCGCGTGCTCGGCGCGGACGGCGCCTGGCACGAGCACGCCGACCCGATGGCGTTCGCCACCGAGGCGCCGCCCGCCACCGCGTCCGTGGTGACCTCGTCGCGGCACGCGTGGCGCGACGGGTCGTGGGTCGCCGCCCGGCGGGCCACCGACTGGCACGCCTCGCCGATCAGCGTCTACGAGGTGCACCTGGGCTCCTGGCGGCCCGGGCTGTCCTACCGGGAGCTGGCGCACGAGCTGGGCGAGCACGTGCTGGAGACCGGGTTCACGCACGTCGAGCTGATGCCCGTCACCGAGCACCCGTTCGGCGGCTCGTGGGGCTACCAGACCACGTCCTACTTCGCGCCGACCGCCCGGTTCGGCGGCCCGGACGACCTGCGCTACCTCGTCGACCACCTGCACTCGCTCGGCATCGGGGTCGTCCTGGACTGGGTGCCGGCGCACTTCCCGCGCGACGCGTGGGCGCTCGCCCGGTTCGACGGGACCCCGCTCTACGAACACCCCGACCCCCGGCGCGGCGAGCACCCGGACTGGGGCACGTACATCTTCGACCTGGGTCGCCCCGAGGTCCGCGGCTTCCTGACCGCCTCGGCCCTGTACTGGCTCACCGAGTTCCACCTCGACGGGCTGCGGGTGGACGCCGTCGCGTCGATGCTGTACCTGGACTACTCGCGACCGGACGGCGAGTGGCTGCCCAACGAGCACGGCGGGCGGGAGAACCTGGAGGCGGTGGAGTTCCTGCGCGGGCTCAACGACGCGGTCACCGCGCGCTGCCCCGGCGTGCTGGTGTTCGCCGAGGAGTCCACGACCTGGCCGGGCGTCACCGCCGACGACGGCCTGCGGTTCGACTACAAGTGGAACATGGGGTGGATGCACGACGCCCTGCGCTACCTGGGCAACGACCCCGTGCACCGGGCGGCGCACCACGGCGGGATCACGCACTCAGTTGACTACGCGTGGGGCGAGCGCTACCTGCTGCCGCTGTCGCACGACGAGGTCGTGCACGGCAAGGGCTCGCTGTGGCAGCGGATGCCCGGCGACGACCGGCTCAAGGCCGCGGGGGTCCGGTCGCTGCTGGCCTACCAGTGGGCGCACCCGGGCAAGAAGCTGCTGTTCATGGGCTGCGAGTTCGGCCAGCCGTGGGAGTGGGACGCGAACGGCTCGCTCGGGTGGTGGCTGCTCGACGACGAGGGCACCGGCGGTGACGGTGACGTGAACCTCCACCGGGGCGTGCGGCGGGCGGTGGCCGACCTCAACGCCGCCTACCGCCGGGAACCGGCGCTGCACACCCTGGACGGCACGCCGGCGGGCTTCTCCTGGATCTCGGCGGACGACGCGGACCACAACGTCGTCGCGTTCGCGCGGCACGGCGCGGACGGCTCGGTGCTGGTGTGCGCGCTGAACTTCGCGGGCGTGGCCCACCGGGGCCACCGCCTCGGCCTGCCGCACGCGGGCGCGTGGCGGGAGGTGCTCAACACCGACGCACCGGAGTACGGGGGCGCGGGCGTGGTGAACGGCGTGGTGCGGGCCGTCGCCGACCCGCTCGGCGGGCTGCCCGCCTCGGCGGAGCTGGACCTGCCGGCCTGCGGGGCGGTGTGGCTGACGCCCGCGTGACGGGCCTCGGGTGACGCGGGGGCGGGCGGCGCGGGCGCCCGCCCCCTCATCCGCATTCCGGCGGGTTGTGCGCCGGAATGCCAACCCTGGACGTATCCCCTGACGTACACGCGTGTAACTTGCGTACAAACGGGGTAGAGGATCTTTCTATGAGCACACCGATCTACGACGAGCTGGCAGCGATGCTGCTGACCGACAAGCCCGCCGAGACCGAGGCCACCGGACCGCCGCAGGCCGAGCCGGCCCAGGAGCAGGCCGCGCCGGCGCGCACGGGCGGCCGCAGGCGCAAGCCCGAACCGGACGCCTGAGCGTACCCGAGGTCGAACACGCGTTCGACCACCGGGTTATGCTGCCCGCATGCAGGTGTCGCTGTTCGACGACGGCGAGCAGGCCCCCGCGCTGCGCCCGCTGACCGGCGTGCGGCGAACGGTCCTGGGTGACGGCGCGTGGGTGGACGTGCTGCCGGGCTGGTTGACCGGCGCGGACGCGGTGTTCCGCCGCCTGGTGGCCGAGGTGCCGTGGCGCGCCGAGCGCAGGCAGATGTACGAGCGCGTGGTCGACGTCCCGCGCCTGCTCTGCTTCTACGACGAGGCCGCTCCCCTGCCCGACCCGGTGCTCACCGAGGCGCGCGCGGCGCTGAGCGGGTTCTACGCCGACGAACTGGGCGAGCCGTTCCGCACCGCCGGCCTGTGCTACTACCGCGACGGCCGCGACAGCGTGTCCTGGCACGGTGACACGATCGGGCGAGGCGCGACCCAGGACACCATGGTGGCGATCGTGTCCGTCGGCGCACCGCGCGCCCTGGCCCTGCGCCCGCGCGGCGGCGGCCCGACCACCCGCTACGCCCTGGGCCACGGCGACCTGATCGTCATGGGCGGCTCGTGCCAGCGCACGTGGGAGCACGCCGTGCCCAAGGCCCCGAAGCCCGTCGGCCCCCGCGTCAGCGTGCAGTTCCGGCCGCGCGGCGTGCGCTGACCGGGAGGCGCGGGGACCTCGGGTCCCCGCACCCTCACAGGACGGCGACGAGGGCGTCCGCGGCGGTGGTGCTCGGGCGGTCGCTGACCTGGCCGTCGCCCAGCTCCACGACCCGCCACTCCCCGTCGGCGCGCCGGGCCAGGTCGACGGTGGCGAACCGCAGGTCGGCGACCAGCGGTCCGACCACGTCGAGGTCCGGCGCGTCGGGCACCTCGTTCGGCGTGTCGGGGTGGGGGCCGACGAGCACGCAGGCCCCGTCGACCCACCAGGTGCGGACCTCGGTGGAGGTGAACCGCTCGAAGCGGCGCAGCACGAACCCGCCGGTGGCGTCGTCGCCGCGCAGTTCGAGGAACCGCTCGGCGACCTTCCAGGCGGCCCCGGCGTCGGCGAGGTCCGGGATGTACGCGGCCTCGTCCCAGTGGTGCTTCTCGGACTTCGTGTAGTCGCGCAGCACGGCCGCGCCGCCGCCGAGGTCGCGGCGGGCCCGGTCGAAGGCGTCGCGGTCGAAGCCGTCCGTCCACACCGACCCCGGCGTGAGCGCGGTGAAGTCGTCGTACCAGCCGGGCAGCTCGTGGGCGCGGCGGTACTGCTCGGGCGTGGTGCGCGCGGTGACGCCCCGGGCGGCGAGGGCGGCGGCGAACGCGGCGTAGTGCCCTGAGCTGAGCATCCAGCCCCGGTAGACGGCGTCGTCGTCGGCCGGCACCCGCGCCACGGCCCGGTCCGCCTCGCCCCGGGCGAGCGCGTCGTGGTCGACGACCGCGACGCGGTGGCCGGCGTCGCGCGCGGCGGCGGCCTCGGGGGCGAAGTGCGGGTCGGGGCGCACCGGCCGCAGCGGGTCGGCGGGGACGAGCAGCATCATGGCCGTCATGGTGATCGTCCGCGCGGCCGAGGGCCAGCGGTTTCGCGGAGGTCGCGCACCTTGCGCAAACCCTCGCGCCCGACGCGCCCGCCGGTTGATCATGGGAGGGGCGACGGGGGGAGGTCCGGGGTGGGCGGGGTTCGGGCACGGGTGGCGGTGGCCTGCGCGACCTTCGCGCTGCTGGGCGTCAACGCGGCCGTGGTGGGCGTGCTGCTGCCGACCCAGCTCGTGGACTACGGCGTGGACCGGTCCACGCTCGGCGTCGTCTTCCTGACCGGCGCGGCCGGGTTCGCGCTGGGCGGTGCCGCCGCCGGGCCGCTGCTGCACCGCTGGGGACCGCGCGCCGCGCTGTGCTCGAACGGCCTGCTGCTGGCGGCCGGCGCGCTGGTCACCGCCCTGCACCCGCCGTTCGCGGTGCTCGTGCTGCTCCAGGTCGTCACGGGCTGGTCGAGCGGGGTGCTGGAGTCGGTCCTCAACGCGGAGCTGGCGGCGCTGCCCAACGCCACGACCCGGCTCAACCGGCTGCACGCGTTCTTCGGCGTGGGCGCGCTGCTCGGCCCGATCGGCGCGACCCGGCTCCTGGAGGTCGCGCCGTGGCCGACCACCTGGCTGGTGCTCGGCCTGGTCACGCTCCCCCTGGCCGCCGGCTACCTGGCCGTGTTCCCCGCCGCACCGCCCGGGGTGGCGGCGCCGGCAGGGTCGGGGCCGGTCGGGTCGGGGCCGGTCGGGTCGGGGCCGGTCGGGTCGGGGCAGGTCGGGTCGGGGGGCCTGTTGGGCGCGGCGCTGCGCCGCCGGGGCGTGCCGGCGGCGACCCTGTTGCTGCTGCTGTACGTCGGGCTGGAGCAGGCCGTCGGCAGCTGGGGGTTCGGCTACCTGGTGGAGGCGCGCGGGCACGCCGACCTGGTCGCCGGCTACGCGGTGAGCGGCTACTGGCTGGGCCTGACCGCCGGTCGGTTCACGATCAGCCCCGTGCTCACCCGCCTCGGCTGGACGGCGGTCGGCCTGATGACCGCGTGCCTGGGCGGGGTGGCGGTGGTCTCCGCCCTGATGTGGCTGACCCCCCTGCCCCCGCTCGTGGGCTTCGCGCTGCTCGGCTTCGCCCTGGGACCGGTGTTCCCGACCGCGATGGCGGTGGTGCCGGTCCTGACCGGCGACCGCCTGGCCCCGACCGCGATGGGCCTGCTGAACGCGGGGTCGTCGATCGGCGGCGGCGTCCTGCCGTGGGGGGCGGGCGCGCTGGCCCAGGGCGCGGGCGTGTGGACGCTGCTGCCGTTCGCGCTCGCGCTGGCCGTGCTGCAACTGGCCGTGTGGTGGCCCCTCGCCCGCCGGGTCCGGGCCGGGACCGCAGGCCCGGCCTCGTGACGCCCGACCGCGTCGCGGGCACGGACTACGATCGGCGCGTGGACCACGGCGACGACCTGATGGCCTGGGCGCCGCAGCCGACCGGGGACGCCGCATACCCCGTGGTCGCGCTGCCCGGGTACAGCGATTTCCGGCTCGTCGCGCACGGCGGTGAGGGCACGGTGTACCGGGCGCGCCAGGACGGGCTGGGCCGGGACGTCGCGGTGAAGGTGCTCGACGTGACCGACCCGGACGCGGTCGGCCGGTTCCGCCGCGAGCTGGAGATCACCGTCCGGCTGGGCCGCCAGCACCCGCACATCGTGACGGTGCTGGACACCGGGGTGGTCTCCGGGCGGCCGTGCATCGTGATGGAGTACTACGACCTCGGGTCGCTGGCCGACCGGCTCGCGCAGCGCGGGCCGCTGCCGGTGCAGGAGGTCGTCGCGGCCGGGATCGCGGTGGCCGACGCGCTGGCGTTCGCGCACGGGCAGGGCATCCTGCACCGGGACGTGAAACCGCAGAACATCCTGGTGCTGCCGACGTCCTACGTGCTGGCCGACTTCGGCATCGCGCGCGGCGCGGACGCGGCGCACACCGCGTCCCTGCACCTGGTCAGCTACCGGCACGCCGCGCCGCAGATGGTGGACGGGCAGCCGCCGGACGCCTCGGACGACCTGTGGTCGCTGGGGTCGACGCTGTTCACGCTGCTGGACGGGCAGCCGCCGTTCACCTCGGACCGGCCCGGCGAGGACACGATGCTCGGCTACCTCGGCCGGGTGCGCGAGGGGCAGCCGCGGTCGCTGCTGCGCCGCGACGTGCCGGTCGAGCTGATCGCGATCATCCTGCGGTGCCTGCGCAAGTCGCGGGACGAGCGGTTCCCGGACGCCCTGGCGCTGCGCGCCGCGCTGGCGGCCGTGCCGACCTGGACACCGCAGTCCACAGTGGACCCCGACCACACGGCGGCGGTGCGGCGGGAGGTGCTCGAGCGCTTCCCGGACGGGCCGACGTCGGTGCCGGACTTCGGCCCGCGCACCGAGGTGGAGACACCCGAACCGGAGCCCGGCCCCGCTGCCGAGCCGGTGCGCACGTGGGCGGAGGACCTGGCGGAGCTGACCGTCCGGCACGAGCCGCGCCCGCGCCCCGTCGTGCCGCCGCCCCCGCCGCCGGTCGTGGAGCTGCCCGAACCGCCCGCCCGGAGGCGCTCACGCGGGCGGTGGGTGGTGGCGGGCGCGGTCGCGGTGGTGGTCGGCGCGGGCGTCGGGGTGGCGCTGAGCCTGCCCGGTGCGTCCGAGCGGGTGGCCGGGCCGACGTCGTCCGCCGCGCCCGCGACGACCACCGCCACCACCACACCCGCGCCCACCACGACGGCGGCGACCGTGCCCGAGGGCGGCGACCCGGCGATCACGCCGGTGCTCAAGCGCCTGGAGGACACCGGGGACCGCATCGAGCTGTTCTGGACCGACCCGAGCGGGGGCGGCGCGCAGTTCGTCGTGGTGGACGTGACCGGTCCGACGGCGAAACCCCTGGTGACGGTGGCGGCCGGCGCGACCTCCCACGTGCTGGAGGGCCTGGAGCCCGACGCGCCGCAGTACTGCTTCCAGGTCCTCGCGATCGGCCTGGCCGACCCGACGACGCAGCGCGCCGCCTCGGCCCGCACGTGCGCCGTCCGCGCCAACCGGTAGCGCCCGACCAGTAGCGCCCAACCAGTAGCGCCCGGCCGGTGGCGCCCGGCCGGTGGCGCGGCTAGCGCCGCCGCAGCGGCCTCGGGTCCACGGCCCAGAACACCCGCCGGTACCAGGGCACCCGGCGGCGGACGTCGCGGCGCACCTCGCGGGCCAGCTCCCAGGCGCGGCCCGCCGACGCGGGGGCGTCGGGCGCGAACGCCGCGTGCTCGGCGAGCCGGGCCAGGTCGAGCGCGGCCGGCGAGCCCAGGTCGCGCGCGACGGCCGGCGCGGTCCGGTCGGGCGGCGGCGTGCGGCCCGCGAGCAGCAGGCCGTCCAGCACGTGCGCCCACGCGCCGGTCGGCCCGGCCCGGCGCAGCCGGCGACCGCGGTCCGCCCTGGCCAGGACGAGCACCAGCAGCAGGAGCACCGGGACCGCGCCGAGCACCGCGTAGCCGGTCCACCGCCGCGACCCCGCCCCGGGGGCGGCCTGCGCCGCCACCGGGCTCGACGGCGTCACCAGCGGCGGGGGCGGGGACAGCGAGGTGCTGGTCGGGCTCGCGGTGACCGAGGCGAGCCGGTCGAGGACCTCGCGCTTCTGCGCCGCGCTCGCGCCGCCCGAGGACACGCCCGACACCGGGTCGAACGGCACCCAGCCCCAGCCCGCGAAGTACATCTCCGGCCACGCGGTGGCATCGCTGCCGCGCACCACCCGCTCCTCCCCCGCCGCCGGCTGGAACCCGACCACCACGCGCGTCGGCAGGCCGACCGAGCGGGCCAGCACCGCGAACGCCGACGCGAACTGCTCGGCGGTGCCCGCGTTCGCCCCCGGCTCGCCGGGCGTGCCGAACAGGAACCGCTCCAGCCGCGCGTACGACGACCCGACGGGCGCCCGCGCGTCCGGCGTCCGGTCCTGCTTGACCACCTGCTCGATCGCCACCGCCCGCTCGTAGGGCGTCCGCGCGGCCCGCACGACCTGCCGCGCGTACTCCGCCAGCGACTCCGGCAACCCGGGCACGGCCAGGTAGCGGCGCGTCCGGGGACCGGTGGGCACGGTGGCGGTCAGCAGGTCGTCGTCGGCCGGCACGTCCACCGCCCCGCGCACCCGGTAGGTCAGGCCCGGCGACAGCTCGGCGGGCAGCACCAGCGAGCCGGAGTCGGGGTCGACCACCGCGTCGGCGAGGGAGACCGCCGTCGGCCGGCCCGCGGTGGGCAGCCAGCTGCCGCGCAGCTCGCCGATGGTCACCTCGACCTCGGCCTCGTCGACCCGCGCGCCCGCGGGCAGGTCGGGTTCCGCGACCGCGCCGATCGGCCCGTACAGCGACGCCGCGCGCCACGCCGCGCCCGAGTAGTCCGACAGCGCCGCCAGCCGGATCGCCCGCTCGGGGCCGCGCACGCGGAACAGCTCGGTGTCGCCCAGGTCGGCCCACGAGGCGAGCTGCGGCAGCGGGTTCGCCACGCCCAGCCCGCTGACCGGCGGTTCGACCAGGTCACGCGGTTCGAACGCCGCGCCGGGCGGCAGCACGAGCGCCAGCAGCGCCACCACGGCCACCGGCACGGCGGGCAGGGCGGTCAGCACCCGGCCGCCCGTCTCCAGCCGGTCGACCAGCAGCCAGCCCAGCGCGACCAGCGCCACGAGCCCCACCGCGACCAGCCCCGCGCGGTCGGCGCGCCCGGCGGTGAGCAGCGCGGTGGCCGTGTAGAGCACCACCGCGCCCACCAGCGGCGCGAGCAGCGACCGGCCGCCGCGCAGCAGGGACAGCACGACCAGCAGCGACACCGCGAACACCAGCAGCGCGCCGGGCGCCAGCAGTTCCGGCGCGGCGGGCGCGGGCCGGGCCGCCGTCAGCAGCCTCGGCACCAGGTCCAGCAGCACGGGCAGCGGGTCGGTCGAGCCCACCGCCGCGGGCGCGGCCACCCGGTACGCGCCGGCCACGGCGAGCGCGACGAGCCCGAACGCCACCAGCCCCGTCGGCAGCCGCCGCCACCGCAGCAGCGGCAGGCACGCGAACGCGGCCAGCGCGGCGCCGGCGAACACCAGCGACGGCGCGAAGCCCTGCCACCCCGCGCCCAGGTGCAGCGCGGCCACCACGAGCAGCGACGCCGACCAGCCCAGCCGCGCGCTCACCGCGACACCACCGCGCCGCAGGCACCTGACAGCACCCCGGCCGGCCGCCGGCGCGACACCACCGACCCGCCCCTCACCGCGACACCACCGCGTTCCAGGCGTCCAGCAGCCCTTCGGCCCGGGGGTGCCGCAGCACGAGCACGGACCCGGTGGCCGAGACCGGGCTCACCGGTTCCGGGTCCACCGCCAGCACGACGCCCACCGACGCCCGTCCCGCCTCCAGCACCAGCGCGGACAGGTCGGCCGCCGCGCCGCACACCACCGCCACCACGTCCAGGTCGCGGATCGGCACGGGCCGCGCCACACCCCCGCCCCCCGCCACGCCCACGTCGGCCAGCGCCGCCAGCACCACCGCCGCGTCCGCGTCCACCGCGCCCGGCGGCAGCTCCAGGTCCACCGCGCCCGAGGAGGTCACCAGCCGCACCGGGTGCCCGTCGGCGACGGCGACCGCGACCAGCGACGCGGCCACCTCGACGGCGTGCTCGAAGTCCCCCGCCGCCGCGTAGCCCGTCGCGCGGTCGTCCAGCACGACGGCCAGGTGCGGGCGCGCCGGGTCGGCGTCCTCCCGGACCATCAGCGTGCCGGTGCGCGCCGACGTCGCCCAGTGCAGCCGCCGCAGGTCGTCGCCCGGCACGTACTCGCGCAGGCCGACCAGGTCGGTGCCGCCGCGCTCGACGCGCTCGTCCGCGCCCACCTGACCGCGCCGCGCGCCGCCGGGCAGGCCGCGCACCGGCAGCACGCGCGGCACGACCCGCACCTCCACCACGTCGCCGACCACGGTCCGGGCCCGCGCCAGGCCCGCCAACCCGCGCCGGTCCAGGGTCAGCGGCCCGACCGCGACCAGGCCCCGGGTGTGCGTCGGGATCGGGTACTCGACCTTCACCTCCTGGCCGGGTGCGAGCAGGGGCAGGTCCACCGGCACCATCTCGCCCGCGACCTCGTCGGTCGCGTCGAACAGCACCGGGAACCGCCTGCTGGTGCCGGTCAGCTCCAGCACGCCGCGGCACGACCCGAGCCGCTGCACGGTGCGCGGGCGCACGGTGCGCCTCGGCTCGACCCGGGCCCGCGAGAGCACCGACACCACGCCGGCCAGCGCCAGCGCGACCAGCGCCGCGCCCAGCCCGACGACCCCCGGGTAGCGCCACCACAGCCCCGCCGCGACCAGCGCCGCCCCGAGCAGGACCGCGCCCAGCCCACGCGCGGTCAGCCGCACGCGGGTCACCGCGCCGCCGGCCTCGGCACCGCCACGCCCGCCAGGACGTCGGCCAGCACCTCCTCGGTGGTGCTGCCGGCCAGCTGCGCCTCGCGGGTGAGCACCAGCCGGTGCGCCAGCACCGGCACGGCCAGCGCCTGCACGTCACCGGGCACCACGAAGTGGCGGCCCTGCGCGGCGGCGTACACCTGCACGCAGCGCACCAGCGCCCGCAGGCCGCGCGTGCTCGCGCCCAGCCGCAGCCGGTCGTCGCGGCGGGTGGCCACCCCGAGGTCGCTGACGTAGTGCAGCAGCGGGTCCGCCACGTGCAGCGTCGCCAGCCTGCGGCCGTGCTCGGCCACCACGTGCGGGTTGCTCACCGCGGGCACCGCGCCGACCTGGCCCGCGCCGCTGCCCGGCCGCAGCACGTCGATCTCGTGCTCCACCGAGGGGTAGCCGATGGAGGTGCGCAGCATGAACCGGTCGAGCTGGGCCTCGGGCAGCCGGTAGGTGCCGTCCAGGTCGATCGGGTTCTGCGTGGCGACCACCAGGAACGGCGAGGGCACCGAGTGCGCGACGCCGTCCACGGTGACCGTGCGCTCCTCCATCACCTCCAGCAGCGCCGACTGGGTCTTCGCCGCCGCCCGGTTGATCTCGTCCGCCAGCACGACGTTCGCGAACACCGGTCCCGGGCGGAAGCGCACCTGGCCGGTCTGCGGGTCGTACACCGACGTGCCGGTCACGTCCGAGGGCAGCAGGTCGGGCGTGAACTGCACGCGTCGCGACAGCCCGCCCAGCGCGCCCGCGACCGCCCTCGCCAGCGTCGTCTTGCCGGTGCCGGGCACGTCCTCCAGCAGCACGTGCCCGCCCGCGAACATCGACACCAGGACGAGGTCGACGATGTCGCGCTTGCCGCGCACGGCCGACTCGACCGCGTCACCGAGGCGCGCGTGCAACGCGCGGAACGCCGCGATCTCGTCCTCGCCGATCGCCGGAACCGCAGTACTGGTCACGCCTCGCCCCTCGCTCGTGCACGTCGTCCCGCCGCGGGCCCGACCTCCGCCCGCTCGCCCTCGGTCCCGCCCGGTCCCGGTCCCGCTCGCCCTCGGTCCCGCTCGGCTCAGTCCCGCTCGTCCTCGCGGCGCCGGTCGCGCAGCCGCAGCAGCCACGCCGTGGCCAGCAGCCCGATCCCGCCGCCCACCAGCTGACCGGGTTCCTGCTGCTCGGAGATGCTCCTCGGCTGGCAGATCCGGCCACCGCACGTCTCCGGCGGCTCGCGGACGGGCGCGACGCGGATCTTGGAGTCCACCGACCCGCTCGGCCCGTACGCCCGCACCACGAGCGAGTTGGAGCCGTAGTCCACGGCGATCGACACCGAGCCGCCCGCGCACGGGACCGGCGCCGTGGCGCCCAGTTCGAGGTTCACCACCTCGCAGGTCCCGGTGTGCGCCGCCCAGTCGGCGGGCGGGGCCGTGGTGACCCGCTTCTCGAAGACGTTCGAGCCCGTGCCGACCGTGCCGATCACCGCGACGTCGGGCGTCGGCAGCGGAGGGGGCGGCGGCGGGGTGGTGGTCGTCGTGGTCACCACGGGCGGCGGGGCCTGCGTCGTGGTCACCACCGGCGGGGGCGCCTGCGTGGTGGTCGTGACCACCGCGGCGGGGCGGACCGCCCAGGACGCCGCACCGGCCTCGCCCGCGCCGAACCGGTTGTAGGCCGACACGGCCACGTCGAGCCGGCCGCCGGCGCAGAACGTCGAGCCCGCGCACGGCAGTGTCAGCTCGGTCGAGGTGCCGGTCACCTGCGCGGTCCGGGTGCCGCCGGAGAACCCGCCGGTCGCCGTCACCGAGTACCCGGTCAGCGGTTCGCCGCCGTCGGGCACCGCGGCCCAGGTCACCGCCACCACGACGGACGTCCCGTTGTTGCTCCGCTGGGTCACCGAGACGGTGGCGGGCGCGCCCGGCGCCTGCCCCGGCACGTCCTGGCTCTGCGTCGTCGCCGGCGCCGTCGTGGTCGTCTCGCCGCCGCCCTGCTGCTGCTGCGGGCCGCCGCGCGGGTTGTCGCGCGTGGGCGGGTCCGGGCGCGGCGGCGGGGGGCTGGGCACGCTCGGCGTCGGCGTGCGGTCGGGGTCGACCACCGGCAGCTCCGGGCTGCGGACCACCACGGTGCGCGTGCTGCCGTCGGTGTCCACGATGACGCCGGAGTCGGCGCCGGGCGTGTTGATGAACAGCCGGCCGTCGTCGAACACCAGCGCCGGGTCGCCGGAACCGCCGGTGCGCACGTCGTCCGCGCCGCGCCCGCCGGAGCGGTCGAGCACCACGACCTTGCCCGAGCCGCGGCACGGCACGTACACGCGGTCGCGGTACACGGCTGGCCTGCCCGGCTTGCGGCAGTCGAAGCGGCCCATGTCGACGCGCACCACCCGGTCGCCGCTGAGCAGCACCACCGCGGCGGCGTCCGGCACCGAGGCGGGCACCAGGCCCGTCGGGCTCGTCTGGGCGGCCAGCACCTCGCCGGAGAGGGAGTCGGTGCTCGCCGTGAGGTCGCGGCCGGTGCCGTCACGCAGCACCACGCCGCCCTCCAGGCCCAGCAGCGTCACGCCGCGCTCGTGCGGCACCAGCGCCGTGCGGGGGCCCGCGCCCGGCACCGGCCGGTCCGACCGCTCCAGGAACCGCTGCTCGTCGGGCGACCACTCCAGCGCGTGCAGGTTCCCGCCGTGGTCCACCGCCCACACCACGCCGTCGTCGTCCACCACCACGTCGGCCAGCGGCTGGCCCGCGAGCCACGGCGCGCCGATATCGGCCAGCGTCACCGGGTCCGCGTTGTGGATCGACCCGGCCGCCCGGTCGACGACGAACACCTGGTCCCAGGCGATCAGCACCTTGGCCGACGGTCCCGCCGGCGCCTGCCGCCGGCCCGAGGCCAGCAGCGTCGCCAGGTCGATCACCGTGATCTGGCCGGTGCGCCGGTCGAGCACGACCAGCGCGTCGTCGGACTGCGCGATCTCCAGCTGGGCGTCCGCGCCGCTGACCTGCAGGCGCGTCTGCGGTTTCCCGGAGCTGGGGTTGACCTGGACGACCTCACCGCGCTGGTCGTCGCCGAGCCACGTCAGCCCGTCGGTCACCTCGACCGCGGTGCGCGAGATGCCGTCGCCCAGTGCGGCGCCGACCAGCAGCAGGAGTCCCAAGGCGGCCGCGGCGGCGCTCGCGGACCCGCGTCGGCCCGCGTCGGCGACGCGGCGGGCGATCGTTCCCGGCTTCCATCCCACGGGGCGGATGCTAACGGTCTGCCGTGACGTTCCGGGGACAACGGCGAATCCTGCTCCGGACGGCCGAACGGACCCGGGCCGGACGCGTCCACATCGGACAGCTCCTCCCCCGCGCCGGGGGCGGGGTCAGAACTCGCCCAGCTCGGCGCGGGCCTTGGCGCACTCCGTGGTCAGGCCGGCGTCGATCGCCCGGCTGATGCCGGCCAGCGCCTCCAGCTGCTCGGGCGTCAGCACGTCGAACAGGTGCTCGCGCACGGCGGCCACGTGCCCCGGGGCGGCGGCGCGCAGCACGGCGAACCCCTCGTCGGTCAGCGCCGCGATCGAGCCGCGCCGGTCCGACGGGCACGCCCGGCGCTCGACCCACCCCTCCTTCTCCAGGCGGGCCACCGCGTGGGAGAGTCGGGAGCGTGACGAGAGGCACACCGAGGCTAGCTCGCTCATCCTCATCGAGCGCTCCGGTGCCTCGGACAGCGCGACCAGGATCTCGTAGTAGGCCATCGGCATGCCGGAGTCGCGCTGCAACTGCCGGTCCAGGTGTTCGGTGAACTTGGTCACGGCGGTCGTGAAGCCACGCCAGACCCGCTGCTCTTCGGCGCTCAACCACCGCACGTCGCTCATGGCACCCATCATACGTCCGTTGTTGAACACTCAACCAGGATGCGCTATGTTCAGTTGAGAGTTCAACCAGACCGACGAAGAAGGACTTCACGATGACCTCGCAGACTGCGATCCCCGGCTACCTCGTGGGCACCTGGGCGATCGACCCGGTGCACTCGGACATCTCGTTCGTGGTCCGCCACCTGGGCGTGTCCAAGGTTCGCGGCCACTTCGGCACCTTCGAGGGCACGATCGTGACCGCCGAGAACCCGCTGGAGTCCACCGTCACCGCCAAGATCGACGCCGCGTCGATCGACACCCGCAACGAGCAGCGCGACGCGCACGTGCGCGGCGAGGACTTCCTGGACGTCGAGAAGTTCCCGGAGCTGACCTTCACCTCCAGCGGCGTGCGCGCCCACGGCGAGGGCTTCCTCGTCGACGGCGAGCTGTCGTTCCACGGCGTGACCAAGGCCGTGACCCTGGAGCTGGAGCTCAACGGCTTCGGCGACGGCATGTCCGAGGGCGCCAAGGTCGCCGGCTTCTCCGCCTCCACCGAGATCAGCCGCAAGGACTTCGGCATCACCGGCGGCCCCGCGGGCGCCGTGGTCGGCGACAAGATCACGATCCTGCTGGAGATCGAGGCCGCCAAGCAGGGCTGAGCCCCGCTCGCGAAGACCCCCCGCGAAGGCCCCGCCGGTGCTCCGGTGGGGCCTTCGCGCGATCCGGGTGAACCGAACCCGGCCCGCGGCCGTACTAGCCCGTGACACCGGGTTCCCCCCCGGCCGGGCACCGGTGCCGGAAGCCGCTCGCGGACACGGTCTGCTCACGGTCTGCGGACCGCGTGGGTGACGTGGACGCAGGCATGGCACCATCTGGCGCAACACGCGCCGGACGCAGTCGAGGAGGGACCGGTGTGAACGCCAAGACCGAGCAGGTCGATGACCTTCGACTCGTCGCACTACCGACCGCGGTGAACGTCGCGGACATGTTCGTGCGCTTCTCGCTCGGCGAGTGGCGGCTGCGGGGCATGCAGGACGAGGCCGCCCAGACCGCGCGCCGGCTCGTGGGCGCCGCCGTCGACGTCGCCGACCACCGCGCCCCGGGTTTCCTGCTGGTGCGGCTCCGGCTGACCGGCACCTACCTCGTGGTCGAGGTCGAGGGCAACCGCGTCGCCGTGCCGCCGGAGCTGGCGGGCACCCGCGCGGGCCTCGTCGACCTCACCGCGGGCGGCCACCTGGCCTGGTGCGAGCTGCCGCTCCCCTCGGGCATGAACGCCTCGTCGGTGCCGCTGCCGCGCCGCGAACCGCGCCGCTCCCCCGCCGCGGAGAAGCTGGGCGACGAGCCGGACGTGGACCCCGAGGTGATCCAGCGCATCCTCTACGGCCTGGGCGGCGCCCAGGGCCGCCCCGAGTAGCCCGTCGCCACCGCCGCCGGACGGGTCACCGCCCTCGTCCGAGGGCGGTGACGACGTCGTCGGCGGTCACCGGAACGGAGAACATCGGGAAGTCGAACCGCAGCGCGTTGTCGTGCTCCTCCCGGGAGGTGGCGGCGACGCAGTCGGTGAGCGTGACGACCCGGTAGCCGTTCTCGTAGCCGCTGCGCATGGTCGACTCGACGCAGCAGTTGGTGAGGAACCCGCCGAGCACGATGGTGGTGATCCCCTTGCTGCGCAGCACGAAGTCCAGGTTCGTGCTGGCGAACGTGTCGAGGCCCCGCTTGCCCTCCACGACGATGTCGTTCCCGCGCGGGGCGAGGTCGTCGACGATCGCGGCGCCCCAGCTGCCCTTGACGAACGCCTTGCCGTCCACGACGCCCTTGAGGATGCCGTAGGGGTGCGCGGAGATCTCGTGGTAGCCCTCGGCGAACGAGATGGGCGCGTGCATCACCGTCGCACCCGCCGCCCGCGCGGCCTCGACCAGCGCGACGGTCCGGGGCAGCATCCCCGTGCTCTCCATGACACCGCTGACCGCGTCGTGCAGCACCCCGCCCTCGCTGGTGAAGTCGTTCTGGTACTCGATCAGCACGAGGGCGGTCGTCTTCGGGTCCAGCACCAGCTCGGTCATCCGCAGCTCCCTGCTCGGCGTGGGTCGCGGACCCGATTCAACGGGTCCAGGGCCGGCGCGGCAATGCGGCGACCGGGTTCCACCCGGTCGAGGACCCGGTGCCCGGCGACGCGGCGGCCGTCCCGACGCGCCGACCTCCTCCCAGGCGGCGAACCGCTTGCGGACCGTCTGCCACGGCGGGAAGTCCGCGGGCAGCGCCCGCCACTCGACGCCGTTGTCGACCACGTGGCCGATCGCGTCCACGATCACGCGACGGCAGTGCTTCTGTCGGCGGGATACCGCCTCGCCCGCTGAACGGGCTGGTGGGAGGCCGCCGGACGACAGCACGGGGCACCCGCGGTGGAGCGGCCACGGCGTCGACCCGTCCGGCGTTGCCCGCCGTTCGCCGGAAGCCCTTCACCGCACCGGTCCGCGGGGCGCCTTGACCGGTGGGGCTAGTGCAGACCGGCGATGCAGTAGTCCGCGGTGCGGTAGCAGGTGCGTGTCACGAGGTTGACGTCGTTCTCGTCGGTCATGTAGATCCAGATGTTGTCGGCCCCGCCGACGACGTTCGCGTCCAGGGTGAAGGGCGCCGACCCGGACCTGTTGCACCAGAGGCTGGTGCTCTGGAAGTCCAGTGTGGTGCTGCCGATGAACGACCGCACGTAGACCCGCCGGCAGTTGCTGGCTTTGAACGCCCCGGTGATGCCGACCGACCGGTTGTACCAGGTGACCGTGCCGTTGTAGTAGCTCACCGTGTACGGGAGCGTGAAGGTGCTGGTGGGGTAGTCGGCCGCGGTGGCGGGTGCGACCGCGAAGACCATCCCGGCAACCGACGCCACCGCGGCCAGGATCGCGCCGAACCTCCCCGTGCGGCTCTTCGTCGTCGTTGCGCGTTTCAGTCTCGTCATGACAACCACTCCCGGTTCTCCGGACCACGGGCGAACAGTGCCCAGTGACTGTGAGTCGTCGCCTGCTCGCAAATCGTTACATCGAGAGTCGCCCCATCGACGGGGCGACCCGAGCCGACGGCGGGGCGAACGCGCTGCCCCCCGGTCTCGTCGGCCTGGCTCGGTCACTCGCGGTCGGTCACTCGCGGTCGGTCACCAGGTGGTCTTCGACCGCCCGCCGGCGGAGTTCGAGCTTGGACCGCGTGTACCGTCCGGCCTTGGTGTACTTCTCGCGCACGCGGTCGATGTAGCACTTCGCCGTGTGGACGCTGATCCCCATCTGTCGGGCGACCGATTTCATGGGCAGGTCGGCCGCGTAGAGCGTGAGGGCGCGGATCTCCTGCCGGCTGAGGTCGGGATGGGTCGCGTCGTCGCCGACGATGAGCATCCTCGCCAGAGCCGGCGTGATGTGGAAGGTCCCCGCCGCCGCGGCCTTGACCGCGTCGATGATCTCTTCGGCGGTGGCGTCCTTCGACACGTGGCCCAGCGCCCCCGCGCCGATGCTCTGCTTCACGTGCCAGGGCTGGGACAGCACGCTGATCACGACGGTCCGCACTCCCGATGACCGTCCGACCACGTGCCCACGACGACCGCCACCGACACCTCGGGATCGGCGTCGCACAGCCAGTTGTGGAGGCTGTGGCGCACGATGGGGTCGTTGTCCAGGATCGCGAGCCGGATCGGCTCCGCTCGGCCGTGGACGACTCCCATCGCGCCATCGTCGCACCAGCGTCGGCAGATCATCACTGCTTCACCCGTTCGTGTGACGCTCGGAGGCGGATGCCGTGCTGTCCCCGCGGCTCGGCCGCCGCGTTTCGACGAACAGGACGTCGGGTGGTGCGAGCCGGACCTCACCGCCCAGGTCTGCGGCGGCGGCCCGGACGGACGGGTCGCTCGCCGCGGCGAGCGCCGCGGGGCCCGCGGCCGTCACGACGACGGCCACGACGGCGGACCCGCCGACCGTGATCCGCACCGAGCGCCAACCGGTGAAACCGCGCAGGAGGCCGACGAGCGCGATGAGGTACGTGGTGTCGTCGCGGCCGAGTCCTTCCAGTGATCCGACGACCTCGACCGGTGTGCTGTCGCGTGAGGTCGTCAACTCCTCCCCGACGGCGACCCCGTCGATCCGCGCGCCGGGATCGGCGACGGTCACGGCGGCGGCACCGATCCCCGCGTGGCCGACCGCGGCGATCACCACCTCGCGGGCCGGGCGGTAGGGCGAGAGCGCGAGCAGCGTCGTCGCCACCGCGCCCCAGTTCCACGCGGCCGGTCCGTACCTCTCCGCGGGAGGCAGCACCGCCATGACGAGCAGGTCCACCCCGTAGAGCACGGCGACGCAGCCCGCCATGAAGACCGCCGGCGAGGTTCCGCCCCTCCGCGTGCCCACGGCGACCCCGCCCACCACCACCGCGGGCACCAACGCCCATGCCGCGACCGCCACCCAGGGGTTCGTGCAGGTGGCCCACCAGGTCACCAGCTGCAGCGCGGAGAACACGGCGCTGACCGTGCCCACAGCCAGCGCGATCCGTCCCGCGTTGGGCACGACCGTCATCCCCGCCAGGACCCGGCCCTTCGCCGCGTGAACGCCCTCCGCCACCGGTTACCGCCCGGGTCCGGTGTCCCGCGGCACGGTGAGCAGCACGGTGGTCCCCTCGCCGACCCGGGAGAAGACCGCCGCGGTCCCCCCGACGTCGTGCAGCCGGCCGCGCACCGATTCCGCCAGGCCCAGGCGGTCCGGGGCCACGGCCGCCGGATCGAAGCCCCGGCCTTCGTCGACGACGGCGCAGTGCACCTCCGACCGGCCGAGCTGCACGCTGACGGTGGCGACCGAGACCCCGGAGTGCTCCGCCACGTTGGTCAGGCACTCGTCGAGGGCGGTGGACAGCGCGGCCACGACCTCCGCCCTCACGCCGTCCAGTGCGAGCGCGGCGGCGTCGCCGAACACCTCGACCCCCAGCGACCTCACCGCCCACGTGCGCCGCACCTCCGACCACAGACCCCGGTCGGCGTCGACCGCGACTTCGACGGACGGCGTCGAAGGTGCCTCCAGGCGCGCCGCCAGCGCATCGGCGTCCCGGCGGCAGGACTGACGGACGACGTCGGCCGGCAGACCGCCGCCGCCGTGCGCGAGAACGGTCAACGTGGACAGGACCGTGTCGTGCAACGTCCTGTTGTGCCGCATCCGCGCGAGCCACCTGGCGTCCGCGACCGCGCGAGCGGCCAGCGACGTCTCCGCGGCCGTCATCAGGCGCTCGGTCAACTTCGCCCCGCGGCGCACCATGACCGACGCGGTGATGCCCAGCGCCGCGGTGAAGACCGCTCCGGTGAACACCACCCCGAGGTCGACCGCCCGCCCCGCTGGCCACAGCAGCAACGCCCAGCCGGCCACGCCGACGACCAGCGCGAGCACACCCCACCAGGGCCCGACCGAGATCGACAGGCCCATGACCGACCCGCTCACGAGCACGGCGATCACCAGCTGCGCGTTGTGCGCGCCCAGGTCCGGTGCGACACCGACGACGAACGCGGTCGTGACCGGCAGCAGGACGACGATCGTCGCGGCGACCCCGGTCCGCCCGTACCGGCAGCCGAGGTGCAGCAGCACGCCGTGCGCCGACGCCACCGCGACGACCACCGCCGCGGAAGCCGACCACCTGTCCCACAGCCCCGCCGCCAACGCCGCGACGGTGGTCGTCTCGTACAGGGCCGCGACCCTCGCTCCCATGGGGCGCAGCGCCAGTCGACTTCCGAGTTCGACCGCCTCCTGGAACACCGCCGCGTCGGGCGCGGTGTCGTGGGCGCGGTGCGAGGTGTTCGACACCCTGTTCATCGTCCTCCCGGACCCGGCCCGGGTCGATGACCGCCGTGCCCCCTCTTCGGGGGGCAGGCGCGCGGGGCCCCGCAGGTCGACGAACCGGGCCGCACCTGCCCCCCGGACGAGCGGCACGACCCGCCGGTCACACCGGCGTGACCCTTCAGCCACGCCCGTCGCGAGGACGGGCCGAGGAGGGCCGGATGAACGAGAACCCGTACGGGGGACGCGGCGCGATCGCCGTGTGCGCCGTTCTGCTGTCCGTGCTCGGGATGCTGGGCACGACCACGTCCGCAGGAGCCGTCACCGGCCACCACACCAGCGGCAACGACGTGCGCGTCCGGGCCGGCGCGAGCACGGCCACCGCGCAGGTCGACATCATCTCCGCCGCCCCCGACCTCCACCACAGCCCAGGCCGTCAACACCCGTTCCGCGCCGTCGTTCAACGCCACGCTGCCGGGTCAGGTCCCGGCGGGCACGGCGATCACCGTCCGGTGCCGGAACCACGGCACGTTCGTCAACGGCAGCGGCATCCGGGACGAGGTCGGCGCGGAGTTCATCTCCGACTTCCACGTCAACGGGACACCGTTCAACGCCTTCGACAGCAGGCTGCCCCGTTGCGGCCTGAGCTACCAGCCGGTGGACTGCGCCAAGGTGCTGCTCATCGGTGCGCGTGGCTCGGCCGGGGAGTTCGGTCCGGAGGACCTCGGTCCGTCCTCGCCACCCCCGCCCGTCCAGGGGACCCGCAACCTGCTCGCCGAACGGGGCGTCGGCCTGGACGTCGAAGGGGTGATCCACCCGGCCCACAGCCCGTGACCGATCGGGGCCGAGGGCTGGGACGCCTGGTACGCCGGGGTCGACCAGCGATCGCGGGACTGCTGCCGGACCGAGTTCATCTGCACCGCCTCCAGTCCGGACATCGACTCCCACCTCCGCTACCAGCGGCCGAACCCGCAGACGACGTGGGGCGCGGACTTCCTCGCGGCCCGCGCCACGGCCTGATCACCCACCTCGCCCGGGTGCCCCACCCAGGACGCCTGGGCCACCGTTCACGGAGCACCGCCATGAGCCGACCCCTGGTGCCGAGGCAAGGCGAGCGCACGATCGTCGCCGTGGACGTGGAGGGGTCCACGACGAGGTCCGACGACGAGAAGGCGCACATCCGGGTGGCGATGTACGACCTGTTCCAGCAGGCCCTGTCCGCCGCCGGTGTCGCGGGCGGCGACCACGACCCGTTGATCGACCGGGGCGACGGCATCCTGGCCCTGATCCGCCGACGACCGCTGCCGGAACTGGTTCACCCGTTGTCCCGGACCCTCACCGCCGCGCTCACCGACCACAACCGCCGTTGGCGCGACCGGCGCTTCCGGCTCCGGCTCGTCGTCCACACGGGCCTGGTGCGCTACGACAGGAGGGGGTGCTTCGGCCGCGCGCTGGACGTGGCCTTCCGCCTGCTCGACAGCGAGGACGTCAAAGCCGGCCTCCGCCGCACGACCGCCCCGCTGATCTTCGTGATCTCTGAGGCGGTACCCGGTGCGCCGCCGATGCCCCTGTGCACCACCACGGTCCTGGTGGGCAGCACGACAACCCGCGGAGGAATCCACGTGCCTGCTCTCGTGCCGTCACCGCGTTCGGCGGCCCGTTGACGGCGAGTTCCCGCCGTGCGGGACGGCGTTCGCTCTGCAAGCCCGCCAACCCGGGACGATGACAGGCCGCTCCATCGTGGAGCGCGACGTCAGGTCAGGCCGGAGCCGCGCCATACGTCGAAGAGGCTCCCGCGCAGGTGACCGCCCTCCCCCGCCCTCGGCGGCGATCCGCGGGACCGAACCGCAGGACGGGTTCTCGGTCTGACCGGTACACCGGTCAGACCGGTCGACATCGCATCAGCCGGTGCAGAACGGGTCATCATCCACCCGGACGTACACGGCACGCACGTACTGCCCGGGGGCGGCGCTCTCGCCGATCTCGAACGCACCGACCAGCGCGCCCTGCGACGTCCGGACCTCGTACCCGCTGCCGTCCACGCCGACCTGCTGGAAGACCCGGTCGGCCACCGCCCGGAGCCTCCGCTCGACGTCGTCACCACCGCCGCTGCCGGCAGGAAGTGCCGACAGCAGCACCACCTCGCAGAAGTCCTCGGCGCTGCCGAGCACGCTCGACGACGTGATCGCGACGGTCGACGCGCGCAACTCCGACACGTACGACCGGCACACGTCCAGCGCGGCGCTCGGGTCGCGCACCGGCACTCGCAGGTGCACCCGCGAGATGACGTCGTCGTCCTCGCGCGGGGTGAAGTCGTCGCGGGTCACGTACGCCGGGCGCTGCCCGACGGTCTTGCCGCCGCCGAGGTCGGCTGAAACCTGGAACAGGGTGTAACCGTCACACGGCACGTCGTCAAACCCGTAGTGACCGGAGAGAACCCCGCTGTCCGATTCGTAGAAGTCGAAGAACTCCTCGTTCAGCCCGTACGCGGCCAACACCGGCCGCACCGCTGCCAGCACGGCCTGCCGATCGGTTTCGCCGGCCTGCTTCGTGCGGGTGTGGTCGACCCAGGCGTTGAAGCCCTTCCGGCCGCCCTCCGGGTCTGCCCGCTTGATCTCCAACGTCGCCGCCGCGAACCGGTCGACCAGCGACCGGGGTACGGTCGAGGCCGTCGTGAAGTCGGGCACTTCGACGTTCAGCCCGATCTTCACGACGACGTCGGTCTCGCGAAACCTCATCCGTGCGTTACCCGCCCCTCCGGCGACATGTCCGCGTGACCGCCGTCCTCGGCGAAGCAGTTCATGTCGTCGTCCCTGATCCGGACATCCCACTCCTGCTCGTTCGGGTTCCACTTCCAGCCGTTGCCGTACGCGTCCTCGAACATACCGTTCCGCCTGGGCTTCTCCGAGCCGTAGCTTCGCGAGAGAGGTGCGGGGCCAGGTGCCCGAACACCTTCTCGATCTGTCGGATCGCCTTGGTGATCAGTTCGGAATGATTTTTCGCAGGCAGGTGATCGAGCAGGCGAGGCTGAGGATGGCCTGGCGGACGTCGGCTCGACGTTCGGTGCGGACGCGGAACCGGCGGAAGCCTTTCCGCACCGCGTACAGGATGCCCTCCAACGCCGCCCGGTCGTCGGCACGCCTGCGACCCCGGTGCCGAAAGCGCCTGGGACGCACCGGGACCACCTGGCCGTTGGCAAGGGCGGAAGCCTGTCCACCGTGATCACGGCCGGGCTATTCTCCGGTGTGGACCCGCTCACCTTGGACTACGAGGACCTGCACCTGCGCGTGGACCGGGGGGTGTTCGAGCTGTTCGACCTGGCCCTCGCCGAACACACGTTCCGGGTTCCGCTGCGCTGGCTCGGGGCTGTGGTGCACTACAAGAAACCGGACAAGCCCGGCCGGTTGGTCTTCGGCGTCGTTCGCGATCCGAACGCCGCTCTCTACGGCACCGACCGGTCCGCCTTCAGGTACACCAACACGCAGTCGACCGAGGTGCCGGCCGGCGACGAGCCGTTGTTCCGCGAGTACTTCACCCGGGTGGCCGCGCTCGCCGAGCGGCGGGTGGTCTGACGTGGAACCGAAGGTCTTCGAGCACGACGGCGTGCACCTGCGGGTCGACCACGTCGAGCAGCTCGACGAACCGATCCGCGCCGGCACGACGGGTTCCCGACACCTGCTCACGACCGTCGAGGTCCCGACGACCGACGAGCCCCTCCACCGCGCCTTCTTCACCGAGTCGGCCCACCTGTCCGACCGTCCGATCGGCTCGTAGTCCCGCACCACGGGGAGCGGCCATGCGTAGGCGGAAGACCGGGCCCGGGTGGCGCTCGCCGCCGGGTCGGTCGTCACGGCCGTCATCCTCGCCGCGGCCGACAGGAGCCTTCACGATGCTCCCTGCCGCATGTGAACTGCTCGACTGCGTCAGGACTACAACGCAATTCGCGCACGCTGATCGATCAACGACGGCGTGGTCGTCGCGGCGGGTACGGCTCAGAACGACAACCAGCGCGGTGACCAATGCGGGATTCGTCTGTTTCGAAAGCCCAACCGAAGGAATTCCCGAAGTGCCCACGAAGAAATCTGACGACGTCAAGGTGAGACTGGGAAGTCGCTTCCACAGGCTCTTCGGCGCCACGCTCGTGTCGGCCATCGGTACCGGCATGCACGCCGCCGCGCTGCCCCTGCTGGCCCTGCAGAGCACCAGCAGTCCGATGGCGTTGAGCTTCGTCGTCATGGCCGCCGAGGTTCCCTGGGTGCTGCTCTCGCTGCACGCCGGTGTCGTGGTGGACCGACTGGATCGCCGACGGGTGATGGTGTGGGCGGACCTGGGCCGGTTCGCCGTCCTGGTCGTCCTCGCGATGCTGATCGGGACCGCGCGGGTGGACCTGCTGTGGCTGGTGCTCGCGGCGTTCCTGCTGGGTGTCGGCCAGGTCTTCTTCGACCTCGCCGCCCAGTCGGCCATTCCCGACTTCGTGTCGCGGGATCCGCGGAACCTGGCGACGGCCAACGGGCGGATCTTCGCAGCGGAGAGCAACGGTGAGGACTTCGTGGGGCCTCCCGTCGGCTCCGCCCTGTTCGGCGTGTGGAACTTCCTGCCGTTCGCCGGCAACGCTCTCTCGTTCGTCGCCAGCGGCCTGTTGATCCTCTCGATCCGACCGGACGCCAAGCCGGAGGAGAAGCCCGAAGCTCCGCGCAGGAGCGTGCGGAGCGACATCGTCGAGGGCGTTCGGTGGTTGTTCCGGAACCGGACCCTGCGGGCGCTGGCCACGGTCTCCTGCCTCGGCAACGTCGCCGCCACCGCTCAGTTCGCGATGCTCGCGCTGCTGGCCAAGGAGGTTCTCGGACTTCCGGACTTCGGCTTCGGTCTGCTGCTGACGGCCACCGCGGTCGGCGCGACGTTCGGGGGGCTGGCCGCCGCGGCCGCCAGCAGGCGATTCGGCCCCGGCACGGTGATGCTCGCGGGCAAAACCGGCGTGGGCGCGGCCATTCTGGTTCTGGGGCTTGTCGCCGATCCGTGGGTCGCGGCCGCGATGATGATGGCGACCGGTGCGTTGATGACCGCGGAGAAAGTCGTTGTGAGTACGTTGCGTCAGCAGATCGTGCCCGACGAACTCCTGGGGAGGGTGCTCTCGTCGAGCAGACTGGTGGTGATGATCGGCGGACCGGTCGGTGCGGCGCTCGGCGGGGTTCTCGCCAGCGTGTTCACCGTTCAGGTCTCGTACGTCGCCGCCGGCGCTTTCCTCATCCTGGTGGCGCTGGCCTTCTACCCCGTGCTGAACAACCGGGCCCTGGCACGCGCTACCGATGAACCAGCCGGGTAAACGCGAAAATCCGCGGTGTCCGCCGCCACAGCTCAAGGTATTGAACCGAAAGTGCATGTTCGCCTTTTTCTCGACCGCAATGTTGCAGGTCAGCGTCGAAACCGAAAAACTGGGCAACGGAGAACGCCGCGGTTCCCCCGGCGGCCTCCGGCAGGTAACGGACACCCTCGCCGGTGGAGGGTTGTCGCGATGTGACGGGGTGGTCGGGGTTGCCGGCGGGGAGTTCGCAGACAAAGCAGGCACCACGGGCGAGACCGAGGGGCCCTGCTCCCGGACGCTGGACACGGGGTTATGCGGCATGGGTCATGCGCAGCCGGTGTCGGGGTGAGGCTGTCCTCGTAGTCGATCGGGGATCTCTGACCGAGGTGGGGGTGACGGCGTTGGGTGTTGTAGCGGTGTGCTCGGTCAAACACCGCCAGGCGTGCTTCCCTTTTGCTGTCCCAACTCCGGGCGCCTTGGAGGGTTTCGCGTTTGAAGGAGGCGTTGAGGCTTTCGGCGGCGTTGTCCGTGGCGCGCGCCGTCCGGTCGGGTTCGGTGGCCTTCCAGTGGTACCGCCTTGCGCAGGACGTCGCGCTCTTCCTCCAGCTCCCGGATCTGCCTGCGCAGCGCTGTGGCCGAGGTGCCACCGAACCTCGCGCCCTACGACTTCGACCACGTCCGACCCGCGTCTTCACCTGCGCCGAAGCCGCCACGCCAAGCTGACCAAGGCGATGCGCGCGGAGGTCGCCGCAGAGTCGGCGGACCGCACGGTGCTCGCCGCGTCGGTGCGCCGAGCGCGCCGGCTGTCGCGCGAGCATCGACTGGCGACGCCCGGCACCACGACGACCAACGGCGGCTGTTTTTTGGAGCGAAACAATTCGGCGTGGCCGGTTCACGCCGACTTTCCACACTCACAGGACCGATCCGTGAACGGTCTGCCGATCCGTGGAGGCATACAGGTGACACAACGGTCGCCAAGGACGAAAGTTGCGGTTCCACCGTGCCCGGTACCCACGGAAAGTGTCATGTCGATTTCACCCGACCGCCGCATCGCCCTGAGGTTACAGTGGCCATCAGTTCGCGTTCCGGACGCAGAGGGGTGCTTCGATGACTGCGGATAAAATCGGGAAATCGTTGTCCCGGGTGCGGCGATCCGTCGCGGGTGCCGTCGCCGCGGCACTGGTGGCGGTCGGGGCGGTGGCCGTCGCGCCAGTGGCCCAGGCCGCGGACGTCGAACTGCTGTCCTGCGTGGGAGCTGGTGCGAACACCTACCAGCCGGGGGTGACGATGCAGCCGCGAACCGTCGCGATCACCTCGAGCGCGAACTACGGCTCGTGCGTGTCCAGCGGATCGCCGGCGATCACCTCGGGCGGGTACGGGATCGTCGCGAACGGCCTGGTGTCCTGCCTGGCCGGTGGCGTCTCCATCACGGTCACGATCACCTGGAACACCGGCGAGACCACCACCGTGGCCGCGGTCGGGCTCGTGGTGCTGCGCCCCGGCAACGAGGTCGTCGTGGTCTACCAGGGCACGGTGACCGCGGGCAGGTTCACCGGAGCCGCCGTGGTCATGACCGCGGCGCTGGTCAACGGCACGCCGACGCAGTGCCTGACCCCCGAGGGCGTCACCTCCACCAGCGGCCCCGCCGCCATCACCATCACCCAACTCGCCTGAGCGCGGACATCGTCTCGCTCCCGACCGATCACAGAACCAAGGCTGTCCCCTTGAACCGGACACCCTGATCCCGGACGGCGGTCCGGGGAGGGACGCCCTCGTGCCAGGCAAGTCGAAGTACCCCGAGCAGTTCCGCGGGGACGCCGTCGCGCTGGGCCGCTCCTCGGGCCGGCCGTTGCGTCAGGTCGCCCGCGAGCTGGGCGTCGACCACGAGACCCCGCGCAGCTGGGTGCGCACCGCCGAACAGGCCCAGGCCGCTGCGCCGGCGGGCGGCGTGTCGGCCGAGGAACGTCGTCACTCTTTCGCTCCCGGTCGGCGTCGAGCCGGAAGAACTCGAAGTTCAGGGTGATCAGGTTGAGGTGGGCCGAGGGGATGGTCATCCGGATGGCGACGTGGTCGGCCAGGTGCAGTTCCCGCGCGACTCCATCGAGCAGCTCGCGGTCACGGCGGTGAGTCCTCGTGCAGGCGACCGGTGAACACGGGCACGTACTCCATCGCCCACTGCTCGCGGCAGATCCCCTGCCGGAGCACGAAGGTGGCGCAGTAGACGTTGCCGGCCGCGTTGGTGTCGTTGAAGGTGACGCGGCGCCGGATCTCGTAGGTGTCGCTCACCTTCGGCTCCTCCGTGGCAGCGCGACGGTGTCGACAACCGGCATGTCCACCCCGGTGACGTGGACCAAGGGGCGTCCGTCTGGATCGACCGCGGTGCTGCCTCCGCCGCCACCGTCGCCGGAGCCGTCACCGTCGCGGCCACCGCGCTCGTCTGGCGCTTCCTGCCCCACACCGCCCGCCGGCCGAGAACACCGGTGCACCACGACGACAGCGCACCGGACGGCCCTGTTCCCGGCCCGGTGGGTCCCGTCCCAGGGACTTCGCCGACGCACCTCAGGACTCCGCCGCCTCCAGCCACTGGGCCTCGACGCCCTCCGACTTCGCAGGCTAGCGCGTGTTTCAGAGGTGAGGTGAGCGGCGGCGTGTCGGTGGCCGGAACGTGGCGAGGTCTCCGGTAAGCGGTGTAACGACCAAGCAGAACCGCAGTACCGGAGACCTCGTGGCCGGCGTAGCGGCAGCGGGACGGGCCGACCTGACCGACGCGCAGTGGGCGGTGCTGCACCCCTTGTTGCCTGTCGGTGCCAGGCCGGGCCGTCCGCCGAAGTGGAGCAAGCGGCAGTTGAGCGACGGCACCCGGTGGCGGGTGCGGGTCGGTGCCCCGTGGCGTGACGTCCCGCCCGGGTACGGGCCCTGGCAGACCGTCTACGGGGTGTTCCGGCGCCGGCAGCGGGCCGGGGTCCGGCGGCGGACCCCGGCAGCGTTGCAGGCCCGCGCCGACGCCGGCGGTCGATCGTTGTCGCTGCTGGTCACCGCCGGACAAGGCCTACAGCTCCAAGGCCAACCGCGCCTACCTGCGACACCGCGGGACCAAGGCGACCATCGACCAGCTCTGCGACCAGGCCATCATTGACATCGCCGCCATCAACACCTGGCTACGCCACATCTGAAACACGACCTAGGGGCTGGTCATCGGCCGCGACAGCTCCGCGAACTTCATGCCGGTGAACACCGCCGACGACTTGTCCCGGATGTCACCGCCCCCGTCCTCGGTCGCGTCCGGCCCGGCCGATCCGGCTTCCCGAAAGCCGTCCCGCGGAATCACCGGATTCGACAGACGGAGCCGGGGCCCGCCATCCCGCCTCGACGTGGCGGCCCATCCAAGACCAAGGAAGCTGCACCCGCGGGTGCATTCGGGCAACCCGAAGAACGAACATCGAGTACGTCCGGTGACCGCGATGACGACGTCGCGCCGGCCGTCTTCCCCGAAGGGGCCACGGCATTCCCCTGTCGGGTCACACGCCCGACGACAGCGGCGCGGGCCTGCCGATCCCTGCCAGCATCGACCAGTGGTCGACGCGGTGTCGATCCCGGGCACTGGAGGAATCTTGACGCTGCAAGAGTCGCACACCACGACATCGACCGATATCGGCGCCCACCAGGTGATGGACCTGTTCGCCGCCGCCGACGGCCCTGTCGGGCACGACGTGTGGGAACACGTGCAGCGCGGTCTGATCTACCCGTCCCCGTACGCGGTGTTCGCGACGTTCTGGCGCGCCGAGGACGACCTCGCTCCCACGCTGTCCCAACTGTCGGGGATTCTCGAGGAACTGCGCGACGAGATCCACGCGCACTTCGGCAGTGCCCACACCACCGTCGTGACCGGCGTCGGCTTCCGCCTGTGGCACGAGTGGTGCCGCGATGAAGGGATGAAGCCACCCGAGGGGATGCGGATGCGCTACCCCTCCGGTGAGCGGGGAGCGGACGAGGGGTTCGCGCCGTCGAAGGTGTTCGAGCGCTCGAACGGCACCTTCGTGGACTCCGGCGCGGACCTGTGGTTCCACATCAAGTCCACGAACCAGGACCACTGCCCCCTGGTGTTCGAACGGCTCGACGCGATGCTGGCCGCGACCGGCCGCATCGACCCCACCAGGACCGTCCACCAACAGGCCGCCACCAAGTCGGTGCGCAAGGACCTGCGGGGCGGCAAGGTCGTGGGGTGCCGGTTCTCCGAGAACCTCAACAACCCCACCAGCCCGGTCAGCTTCCAGAAGCACACCCTGGTCGGCCTGGACGACCCGGACTACCTCGGCGCGTCGTTCGTGCTGGCGCAGCGCTTCACCATCAACTGGTCGAACCTGCTGAACATGAACCCCGACCAGATCGAGGACCTGGTCGGCCGCACCGCCGACGACGTCATCATCCCGTCGCGCGACGACCGCAGCCACATCAGCCGCTCCCGCGCGCAGGACGAAGCCGGTGACACCACCCCGCTGCTGCGGCTGAGCCTGCCCTACGGCACCTCCCCCGCCCTGGACGACGACGACCTGCTGACCAAGGGCGCCAGCCGCCGTGACGAGCGCGGCATCTACTTCGCCGGCTTCGCGAACTCGATCGCGACGCTGGAGAAGATCATGGACCAGCAGATCGGGCGGACCGACGGCTTCATGGCCGACCGGCTGCTGTCCAACGTGCGCTCGGACCTCGGCGGGTTCTACTTCATCCCGAGCCAGCTCAACCTGCGGCTGGACCGCACACCGGTGCCGGACCTGGCGCGGTCGTGGGACAAGTTCCCCGGCGTGGACTGGGAGCGGCTGGACCGGCACTTCGACCGCCGCTCGGACAACGGCTACATGTACTACAACCACCACGACTACATGCACCGCATGTCCACGATCCCCGCTGACCAGCGCGAGCACTGCAGGCCGCCCTCGGGGCGGGTGCTGCGGCTGCTGGAGAGCACGTTCTCCCGGTGGCAGGACGGCTGGTACTTCGACCGCGCCCAGCAGGAGCTCCGGCACCTGTCGGCCTACGTCGAGCGGTACGCCGGGGTCGAGCAGGCCCGCAAGGTGATGGCCCTGCCGGTGGTGGAGCGCATGGGCTGGGCCATCAAGATCGGCCTGGGCAAGGTGTTCGCCGGGCACGACTACGGGTTCCGCGGCCGGCGGCGCGAGAACGGCAGGACCGTCAACGGCGCCGACACCTACCACATCGACCCGGCCGAGCTGATCGTCGGCGGGATGCCCAACCTGGGGCTGGGCCAGGGCAAGTACGTCATCGACTACACCCGCGAGGACGAGCAGCTGCAGAACTTCTTCCGCGGCCTGAGCGCGGCCTCCGGCGTCGGCCACGTCGTCCCGGACTACCAGCGCCTGCTGGACAAGGGCCTGGACGGGCTGATCACGGAGGTGACGGCCAAGCTCGACACCACCGACGACGAGGGCAAGCGGCAGTTCTACCGCGCGGTCGTGCTGGCCCTGGAGGGCGTCAGCGACCACTGCCTGTCCTTCGCCGACCTGGCCGCCCAGCTCGCCCACGACACCAAGCCGTCCCAGCGGGCCGAGCTGGAGAACCTGCTGGCCATCCACGGCCGGATGCGCAAGCTGGCCCACCAGCCGCCCGACACGCTCCTCGAAGCCGCCCAGCTGATCTTCACCCTGCACTCCTGCCTGCACCTGGTGGGCGAGCCGACCGCCATCGGCCGACTCGACCAGCTCCTGGAGCCCTTCCGCGAGCGCGACGACCGGCTCGGCCTGATCACCGCCGAGCAGGCCCAGGAGATCATCGACTGCTTCTGGGTCAAGCTCGGCGAGAAGGTCCTGTGGAACCGGACGTTCGTGGAGGACCACCAGCCCTTCGGCAACATGGCGATGGGCGGGTTCAGCGGCAACTACCCCCAGGGCGGCGCCAACAACCAGTGGGTCCAGCAGGTCACGATCGGCGGGACGCTGGCCGACGGGGCGCCCGGCGAGGGCACACCGGCCTACAACGACACGACGATGCTGTGCCTGCTCGCGGCCCGCAGGCTGCCGCTCAACGCGCCGTGCCTGTCGTTGCGCGTGCGCCCGGACATGCCCCGCAAGTACGCCGAGGAGGCAGCGCGGGCGCTGCTCAGCGGCGGCGCGCACCCCATCCTGCTCAACGACGCCAAGATCATCCCGGGGCTGGTGCGCAGCGGCGAGCGCATCGGTGACGGCGAGGGCCGCACCGAGTTCACCCCCGTGCGGGAGAAGGCCGGCCAACGCTGGCGCAGCGAGGTGCCCCTCGACGTGGCCCGCGACTACGCCTGCGACGGCTGCTACGAACCCCAGTTCGTCGGGAAGAACTGGTTCACCCTCGGCCAGGTCAACATGCTGCACGCGCTGGAAGCCACCCTCAACCAGGGCAAGTCCTGGCTGACCGCCGGACCGATGTACTTCCGGGGGCAGAAGGTGTCGTTCACCTCCCCCGAGCCCGCCGAGATCACGTCCTTCGAGCAGCTGCTGGAGCTGTACTTCAAGCACGTGCGCTGGATGTACGCCAAGCAGGTCGACGGCCAGCTGGCGGCGTTCGGGCAGATGAGCGACGTGTGCCCCTCGCCCCTGATGTCCTGCTTCATCGACGACTGCATCGAGACCGGGCTGGACTACTACGCCGGCGGCGCCCGCTACAACGTGATCGCGCCCGGTCTGATCGCCCTGCCCAACGCCATCAACTCGCTCCTGGCGATCAAGCACCTGGTGTACGAGCCCACCACCGCCGCCACCTCGCTGCCCGAGCTGGTCGAGGCCCTGCTGTGCGACTGGGGCGAGTCGATGGCCGAGCCCTTCACCAACTCGACGGTGGGCGCCGGCCGCATCGCCGCCCACGCGGAGCGCTTCCGCGACCTGCGCAGGGCCGCGCTGGCACTGCCCCGCTACGGCCGGGGCGTGAAGGACGTCGACGACTTCGGCAACCGGTTCCTGAGCCGGGTCTGCGACACCGTGGTCTCCGTCCTCACCCGGCCCGCTCCCCCCACCGCCCGCACCATGGTCGAACTGGCCAAGCGCATCGGCACCCCCGAGCACCCCTTCGGCATCCAGCTCCAACCCGGCGTCGGCACCTTCGAGAACTACCTGGAGTTCGGCGCGGCCACCGGCGCCTCCCCCGACGGACGACGGCGCGGTGAAACACTGACCTCCGACCTCAGCCCCGCCCCCAGCCCCGCCGACCTGCCCGTCGACCACCAGGAGAAGGGCATCATCGCCTCGCTGCGCGGTTTCGCCGGCGACGGCGCGAAAGCCCTGTGGGACGCCGCCCCCACGGACTTCAACATCCGCGAGGACTTCCCCCACGAAGCCCTCGTGCAGGTCATCGAGCAGTTCGCCCGCGGCACCGGCTCCAACCTGCTCACCATCACCTGCGCCGACCCCGAGACCATGACCGCCGCGCGCCGCGATCCCGAGCAGTACGACCTGCTGCGCGTGCGCATGGGCGGCTGGAGCGAGTACTTCATCAGCATGTTCCCCGACCACCAGCACCAACACCAGCGCCGCCCGATCAGCACTGCCGACACCCCGTTCCCGACGGTGCCGCACGGCCCGTCACCCGCGACCGGGTCACCGCGGGACACGGCGGACACCTCACCGATCCCGGCCACATCGGGCTGACGACCGCGGTGACACCCTCCCCCTCGATGGCTGACGTCGGCGGGGGTGGCCGCCGCGTGGTCGTGGGGTGACGCGGTCACGGCGGAGCCGCGAGCGCACTGCGAGGCGCTGCTCGCCGAGCACGGGGACGACGTGCGACGCGACGACCTGGCAGCCGAGGCGCGGGACGACACGACGGCGGGCCTGCCGCGCGCGGGACGGGAACCGGCTCACGGCCGCACCCCCATCCCCTCCAGGACCAGGCGCAGCGCCTTGAGGCCGAAGAACACCCGGCTGCGCAGCGTGGCCTGCGGGACGGCCAGCTCGGCTGCCACCTCGCGGTAGGACCGACCACGCAGGTAGGTCTCGACCAGCGCGGTCCGGTGGTTCGCGCTGATCCGGGTCAGCGCCTCCTCCACCAGCCACCGGTCCACGACCGCGTCCGCGAACCCCGCGTCGACCGGTTCCGGCGGGTGCTCCGGTGCGGTCGGGCGGGCCCGGCGCACGTGGTCGAGCACGGCGTTGCGCGCGATGGCGAACAGCCACACCCGCAGGCTCGCCCGGTCCGGGTCGAACCGCCCCGCGGCCCGCCACGCCCGCAGGAACACGTCCTGCACCACCTCCTGCGCCGTGCCGTCGTCGCCGAGCAGCCGGTGGGCGTAGCGGTGCAGCTCCGGGCCGTGCGCGGCGTACGCCGCACGCACCCCGTCCTCGGCACCCAGGTCGAACCGCAGGCGTTCGACCACCCCCGCACCGCCCTCCGCTCGCTGGACGTACGCGCCAGGAGGCCGGGCAGTTCGAGCCGACGTTCAACACAACCGCTTCCAGGCACGTACACACGGGCGATCCACCCACCCCAGGAGGACCCCATGCGCTCCACCCGCACCGCGGCGCTGGTCGCGGCCGCCGCCCTCACGGCCGTCGTCGTCGCACCCGGCACCGCGAACGCCACCGGCGGCCAGACCGCCGACGTGCACCTGCTCACCCAGGACGGCACCCTCACCACGGGCTCGTCGACGCTGCCCCTGCTCGGCCACCGCGTCCGCGTGCGGGGTCTCGACCGGCACGACCGCCTCGTCGGCATCGACGTGCGGCCCGCCACCGGCTCGCTCTACGGCATGGGCGGGTCCGGCCGCCTCTACACCGTCGACCCGCGCACCGGCCAGGCCACCGGCATCGGCACCCCCGCCACCCTGGACGGTCGCGCGGTCGGCTTCGACTTCAACCCCACCGTGGACCGCATCCGCCTGGTCACCTCCACCGGGCAGAACCTGCGGCTGAACCCCGACACTGGCGCGGTGGCCGCCGTGGACGGCACCCTGGCCTACCCGGACGCGCGCACGGCACCGAAGATCGCCGCCGCCGGCTACACCAACAGCGTCGCCGGCGCCACCAGCACGACCCTCTACGCCATCGACTCCGCGCGCGGCACCCTGGTCACCCAGGGCACGAGGGCGGGCGCCACACCGGTCGTGTCGCCCAACACCGGCCAGTTGTTCACCGTGGGCCGCCTCGGCGTCCGCATCGACACGGGCAACGGCTTCGACATCGCACCCGACGGCACCGCTCTCGTCGCCTCCGGCCCGGCGATCCACCGAGTGGACCTGGAGACCGGGCGCGCACGCCTGGTGGGCCTGGCGCCGGGCGACGTGATCGGCCTGGCCTTCCGCGCCTGAGCGACCGGAACGAGGGTGCCCGCGACCGGGCTCAGGGCACGACGCCACGACCGGCGGGGTGGCGGGACGGTCTGCACGTCCCACCACCCCGGTTCGTCGGCCGGCGGGCCGACGAACCCGTCAGGCCGTCGTCCCCGGCTCCAGCGCCTGCTGCGCGAGCAGGCGCTTGACCATCTTGGCCGCCCGGCGCATGTCGTCGGTGACCGTCTCGATCTTGATCGCGCCCTTCGGGCCGATCGTGCCGCCGACCTCGAAGGCCGTCGCCTCACCCGGAAGCGGCAGGGCCTGGCAGGCGGTGAACCGGTCGTTCGGCATGAGACCGACGTGGAAGTAGGCGTGCACCGGGGCGTCCACGCAGGACGCCAGGTACGGGAAGACGCCGTGCGTGCCCTCGTTGTCCACGCTGATCATCTTCGCGCCCGGCAGGTGCTTGGCCGTGGCGAGCGCGCCTTCGTAGGCGGTGGCCGCGTCCATCTCGCTCTGCAGCACCAACACCCGCGGGAACGTGCGGGAGTCCGGCTTGGGCATCCGGTTGTCGGTCCGGAAGAACATGCACGCCGGGACGTTCTGCATGAACGGCCCGATCAGCGGCGCCTCCCGCAGCAGCTTCGCGGCGGACTTCTCCCAGTAGTCGCGGCTCTGGTTCCACTGGCCGTCCTGGCAGCGGATCAGCTCGAAGGTGTAGTCGACCTCGAAGGTGCTGACGTCGGTGGTCGCGGGCAGCCGGGCGGGGCCCTTCGCGATGGCGCCCAACGCGCCCTCACGGGCCTGGAGCAGCACGTCGCGCAGGTCGGCGGCCAGGGCGGGGCGGGCGAGCTGCTCGTCGACGAACCGCCGCACCACCTGCTCGGCCGCCGGCTCCTGCCCGCTGCTCGCGACGGTGTTCACCGCCGCGCCGGCGATCTCGTAGGTCGACGTGTCGTACAGCGCGGGCAGGATGAACCAGGCGAACATGATCTGGCCCGTGAACGTGCGGGTGCCGCCCGCCTCCTCCCACGCCCGGCGGATCGCCATCGGGTCGGTGCCCAGGCCGTAGAGGTCGTCGCGGCGCGCCACGTAGGGCAGCAGCTGCTCCTGGAACGCCCGGTCCCGCGTGTAGGGCTGGAGGTCCCAGGTGCGCTGCAACGACTTCTCGCTGACGTCGGTGGACGAGTCGAGCAGCATCCGGTGCACCTTGCCGGGGAAGGTGGCCGCGTACCAGGTGCCCAGCCAGGTGCCGTACGAGTAGCCGATGTAGCTCGTCTTCCGCTCGCCGAGCAGGACGCGGATGAAGTCCATGTCGTAGGCGGTCTGCTCGGTGGTGATGAACTCCGTGCCGGGCGTGTCCTCGCAGCCCCGCACGTACGCCTCGGTCTGCTCGTCGGTGGAGTTGACGACCTCGCTGTCGACGGTGACGGTGCACGGCACCCGCGTGCTGTCGCCGACGCCGCGCGGGTCGAAGCCGACGAAGTCGTACTGGTCCGCCAGGGCGGGCGCCATGGTGGCCATGGCCGCGCCCCAGTGCAGCCCGGCGCCGCCGGGGCCGCCGGGGTTGACCAGGGCGATGCCCTGGCGGGCGGTGCCGGCGGTGGCGGTCTTCGACACGCGCACCTGGAACGTGTGGCCGTCGGCGGGGTCGTGCCAGTCCCTCGGCACGGTGATGGTCGCGCAGGCGAGCCCCGGCACGGCCTGGAACCGGTCGTTCTGCTCGGGGGTGAGGTCGGTGAACGCGCACGGTCCCCAGGCGACCTGCTGGTGGCGCAGCACGCCGGCGAGGGTGGCGGTGTCCGGTTCCGCGGGCGGGCGGGGTGCGGCCGTCGCAGGGGTGGTGGCGGTGGCGGCCAGGGCCACGGCCGCGAGCAGCGACGCTCCCAGGACCGCTGCGGATCGCCGGTTGCGGCGCGGTCCGCGCAGGGGTGAAGGCATGGTCGTGTCCTCTCGGAGCAACGGTCGGGAACGCTCCCGGTGGTTCCACCCTCGCCCGGCGACGGTCCTCGCGGCAGGGGGTGGCGGTGTCGGGAACCGGACATGACCGGGACCCGTCAAAGCCAGCCGCGCCGGGTCGCCTGCACGCCCAGCTGGAAGCGGGTGCGGGCACCGAGCAGCTCCTGGAGCCTGCTGACGCGGCGGTGCACCGTCCGCTCGCTCACGCCCAGGTCACGGGCGATGGCCTCGTCGGTCATGCCCGCGGTGAGCAGCACGAGCAGGCGCTGGGCCTGCGCGTCCGGTCCCGCGGGGTCGGCGGTCGCGGTGGCGGGCAGCGGCGCGGCGAGCCGCCAGAACACCTCGAAGACCTCGGACAGCACCTCCAGCAGCCGCGACGGGTGCACGAGCAGCGCGTCGGCCTCGCGTTCGGCCGGGCGCGGCAGCATCACCAGGCCGCGGTCGTCGTCGGCCAGCAGCAGCTTCAGCGGCACGTCGGGGAAGACCCGCGCCTCCTCGCCGGCCACCGCGGCCTTGCCGACCGCTGCCAGCAGCACGTCGTCGTGCAACAGGCTCGCGTCGTACACCGCCCGGTAGCGCAGCCCCCGGCGCATCGCGTCGAGCTGCACCTGCTCCGGTGCGGCCGGCGAGTCGTGCAGGTACGGGCCCCGGTCCAGGCCGCGCACCCGCTCGCGGGCGCCTTGCTGGAGCGTGCGGAACAGCGCACGGGCGGCGCGCCTGCCCTCGACCACCTCCACGAAGCCCGCTCCGGGCCCCCGGCACGCGGCGTACAGCCGGGCAAGCGCGTCCCCCGTCTGCCTGGCCTGCGCGGCGGCGAGCTCCCGCCGGGTGGCCCAGGTCTCCAGCGCGGTCCGGGGCGGGCGGACGTGCAGCACACCGTCCTCGTCGCGGTGCACGAGCCCGAGACCGACGAAGTGCTGAACCCAGCGCGCCGCCCGCGGCCCGGCACCGGCGAGGAAGCCCTGTTCGGGCACGGGCGCGACCGTGAGCAGCTCGCCGTACGCGGCCTCGGCCTCCGGCGGCAGGTCGAACGCATCTGACGGGAACACCTCGACAGGAGCTGCCATGCCGTCACGCTAACGACGCAGTGCTAACGGCACGTGATACTTCTACTACGATCACCGCCCTCGGAGGGCGAACCCGGCAGCCGCGGTGTCGCGGCCGGTTCCGGGCCGGTAAGACCGGCACCACCTGTACGTAGCTGTTTCCGAGCTACTGGTGTCGGGCGAGTCGGCGGCTGGTGATGCGGATCATCGCCCAGCGGACCATGACCTCGTGGTGGTGGCACAAGCGTTCGTGGTCTCGGGCGCGGCGGCGGTGCCCGCCGTCGGCCCACACCAACGTGGCCCGTTTCCCGGCGGTGTCGCGCAGGCGCCGCAGGCCGCGGGCGGCGACCCGGTCCTGCGTCGAGGCAGGCGTCACCGACACGGCCAACAGCAGGCCCATGCTGTCCACGACGATGTGGCGCTTGCGGCCCGCGACCTTCTTCCCGCCGTCTCCCAGGCGGCGAAACGCTTGTAAACCGTCTGCCACGGCGGGAAGTCCACCGGCAGGGCCCGCCACTTGATGCCGTTGTCGACCACGTGCAGGATCGCGTCCACGATCACCCGGCGGCAGTGCTTCTCCCACCGCCCGCCCCGACCGGCCGGGCACGCCGGATCGGGCAACAGCGGATCGAGCTCGGCCCACTGCGCGTCGGTGACATCGGTGGGACACCGCGCCGTCCGTCGGATGGGCTGACGGGAGGCCACCAGACGGCAGCAGAGGGCACCCCTGGTGGACCTGTCCACGGGGATCGGGCACGACAACAACGGAACTCCTGGCAGAGCGGCGCTTCGACAACGTCCGATCTACCAGGAGTTCCCCTGTCCGGGCACCAAAGAGCCATCACCTGCCCAAGCTCGGAAACGGCCACTCGCCGGGAGCCTCGCCCGCCAGGCTCTCCACTGCCCAGCCTGCGCCGTGACCCACCACCACGACACGCCTGGTCCGCTCCTCGACCGCCTGCCCATCGCCCTGACTGCACGGCCTTGAGTGAAGGCCCCGTGACCGGGCGATTTAACGCAGGTTGGGCGGATCCTGAACCCTGTGGTGTGACAGTGGGTGCACGGCCGGCCCGAGCCGGGGCGGTCGGAGGATCACAGGCCGCGACCGGCGAAGAACGTCGGCGGTGCCGGGCGGCGGGAACGACTACCGCCGAGCACCCGCGACATCGCCGAACCGGAAGGACCTGTCGTGGCGAAATTCTTGCGAACAGCGAGGAGCCCGGCTTCCTTCCTGGCGGAAGTTCGTTGAAAGCAGTCGACCAGAGCTGACCCAGGTCGAAATCGGGCGGATCCGGAAAATCAATCCGGATCCGGCGGGAGGGACCGAAGTTCCAGGATCCGGACGAACACCCGACTCCAGTCCGCAGTGGACGTGGTGACGCCATCACGCACTGCCACAAGTTCGGCAGCGCGCTTCGTGGCCACACGAATCTTTGGAGGAGAAATTTCTACAACGCCGCGCACGACCCTGCCGACTGGGCAGTCCTGCGCCACAGGCGGCGCCTCCCCGCCCGGCAACCCCGCCGTGGGAATGGTCGACCTCGTCGCGAACTGGGTCCGACGACGACCGGACTCCCAAGCCGTGCGGGAGCCGCTGGGCGGAGCAGTTCTCACCTACCGTGAACTCTGGGAGAAGTCCGCGTGGCTGTCCGCGCACCTGGCCGGCGCCGGGGTGCGAAAAGGGGATCTCGTCGCCGTCAGCCTGCCGCGCTCCGCCGACCTGGTCGTGGCCCTGCTCGGCATCCTTCGCGCCGGAGCGGCGTACCTGCCGCTGGACACCTTCGCGCCGAGCGACCGCATCCGCGGAATCCTCCAGGACTCGGGCGTGAAAAATGTCGTCTGCGCCGAATCGGACGACCGTGCCGGATCATGGCCCGTGCGATCCCTGGGCATCCCCGACCGGCTACCCGCCGGGCAGGTGCCGACCGGGTCGGCCGCAGGTGACGACACCATCTACGTCACCTACACGTCCGGATCCACAGGACGTCCAAAAGGGGTGGTCATCCCCCACCGGGGTGTGGTCCGACTGGTCGTGTCGCCGAACTTCTGCACGATCGAACCGGGCGATCGGATCGCGAGCACCTGCAACCCCGCGTTCGACGGGACCACCTGGGAGATCTGGGGCGCCCTGGCCTCAGGGGCGACCGTGGTGCCGTTCCCCCAGCTCACCAGCATGACCATGGACGACTGGCTCCGTCTTCTCGGCGACGAGGCCATCACGTCGATGCTCCTGACCACCTCGCTGTTCCACTCCGTGGCCCGGGAGCGGCCGGATGCGTTCCACACGGTGAAGAACCTGCTGGTCGGAGGCGAACAACTCGACGTCGCGACGGTGCGCAGGGTCCTCGAAACGCGGCCTCCCGCTCGCCTGGTCAACTGCTACGGCCCGACCGAGGGTTCGGCGATAGCGTCCTTTTTCGAGTGCACTGCGGAGAGCCTCGCAGGCGTTGGCCGGGTGCCCATCGGGTACGCGCTGCAGGAAACCGACCTGCTCGTCCTCGACGAGCACTTGCGGGAGGTTCCGCAGGGTGGCGTCGGTGAGCTCTGCCTGGGTGGGCCGGGAGTCGCTTCGGGTTACCTCGGCGCTCCCGATCTCACCGCCGATCGGTTCGTCATCGAGCCGACCAGGGGTGCCCGGGTGTACCGGACCGGCGACTTGGTCAAGAGGCTGTCGACCGGCGCGCTCGAGATGGTCGGCCGCCGGGACCGCCAGGTCAAGCTCCGCGGGTTCCGCATCGAGCTCGAAGAGGTGGAACGGGTCATCGTCGAGTCCGGCGTGGTCGACGCCGCGTTCGTGGAAAAGGTGGGAGATGGTCCGGCCGCGACACTGGTCGGTTTCGTCCTGCCGCGCACGGCCGACACCACGGCCGATGCGCAGGAAGTGCTTTCAACCCTTCCCGCCTTGCTCGCCCGCGACCTTCCGGCGTACATGGTGCCGGCGCGTTGGGTCCTCCTGCCGGAATTGCCGCTGGGCGCAACGGGGAAGGCCGACCGGGGGGCGATGCTGCAGCTCCTCGACCTCGACTCGGCCGATTCGGGGACCAGGCGGCCGGAAGAGCCCTCGGATCCTGTGCACGCGGGCATCCTGACCATCCTGCGGGACTTGCTCGAAACTGCCGAAGTGCCGTCCGGGGCGAACTTCGTCCAGTTGGGCGGGAACTCGATCCTGGCCGTGCGTGTCGCGCACCGGATCCGCGCCACGTGGGACCTGCCGGTCGAGCCCGCGGACGTTCTCGCCGCCGAGACCGTGGGCGACCTGATCGGTCGACTGAAGGACGGGGACAGCTTGAGCAGCACGCCGCGATCCCTGCCGAAATTCTGAAGATCCGCAAATCCAGGTCCAACGCGACCGCTCACATGGGGGACTCGGGATGAGTACGCTCATCGATCCACAGCGAACACCGGCAACCGAGGCCAGGAGTGTTCCGCTCACCTATACCCAGGAAGCCGTGTGGTTGGCGGACCGCGCCTCGCGATCGAGCGGCCCCGCGTACAACGAGCTCATGGCCTTCCGCCTGACCGGGGACGTGCAGGTGGACGTGCTCGGCCACGCGCTGAACCGGCTGGTCCGGCGTCACGAGGCACTTCGCACGGCCGTGGTGGAGACGACGAGCGGCTTGCGGGCGGTCGTCCGTGCCGATGTGCGGGATTTTTTCGAGGTCGTCGATCTCCGGGGTCACGGCACCGAGGCCCTCTCGCAGGCCCGGGAGCTGATCGCGGAAAATTACGCACGGCCGTTCGACCTCGCCGAGGGCGAGGTGCTGCGGGCTCTCGTCGTACTCGTCGACGACGGGGCGGTGGTCGGGTTGACCATCCACCACATCGCCACCGACGGCTGGAGTTTTTCGGTCGTTGTCGACGAACTCGGCCAGGACTACCGGGCGATGGTCGGGTCGGGGGAGTTCGCGTCCCCGGAGGAGCCGGCGGTCACCTACACCGACTACGCGGTGGCGCTGCGGCGGGATTTCGAGCAGGGTGTCTTCACGGCAAGGATCGACCAGCAGCGCGACCTTCTCCTGGACGGACCGGAACTTCTCCGGCTGCCCCTCGACCACCCGCGGCCGCCTCAGCAGACGTTCGCAGGCTCGACCTGTTCGGTCCACGTACCGAAGTCCGATGTCGCAGCACTGTTGGCGAAGTGTCGCGCATCTTACCGGAGCACCGAGTTCACCGTGTTCCTCGCGGCATACGCGGTTCTGCTCAACCGCTACACGGGTCAGGACTCCTTGAGCATCGGCAGCACGTTGCTCAACCGGGACGACGAGGACCTCCTGAACGTTGTCGGGTGCTTCGTCAACACGACCGCGTTGGTACTGGGGATCGAGGACCGCATGACGTTCCCCGCTCTCCTCGACCGCGTCGCGGACGTCACGCACAAAACTCTGCGCAATGGTGCCGCCCCCTACCCGAAGGTGCTGGAGAGCCTGGACGTCAAGCGCGACCCCAGCTACCACCCGGTTTTCCAGACCATGTTCACAATGCTGGGCGGACAAGCGCTCCTCGACCTCGGCAGTGGCACGACCTGCTCACTCTTCCCGGTCACCCGCAGAGCCGCCAAGTACGACGTCCTCTTCTACGTCCGAGAGCACGACGACACCTACGAGTTCGAGGTCGAGTTCAACACGGACCTCTTCGAGCAGGACACCATCCGACGGATGCTGGGGCACTACACCCATCTGCTCGGTGAGCTGGCGATGAACACCGAGAGCGAGGTCTCCCGCCTCGGCCTTCTCCCGCTCGACGAACGGCAGGAGATCCTGCTCCGGTCACGAGGCGATCAGGTCGACTACCCGCAGTCGACAGTCGTCGATGCGTTCGAAGCCCGAGCTGCCCGGACTCCGGACGCGGTCGCCGTGGAGTTCCTCGATGCGACGATGACGTACGACGAGCTGAACAGACTCGCCAATCAGGTCGCCCGATCGCTGCGCGCACGCGACCAGTCGGGTGCTTCGCCGTTCGTCGGGGTCTACATGGAGCGCTCGTCGGAGATGGTTGTTGCGCTGGTCGCCATCGTCAAGGCGGGCTTGGCGTATGTCCCCATCGATCCCGAGTACCCGGCCGACCGGACGCGGTACATGATCGAGAACGCGAATCTCGGATTGATCATGACCCAGGAGCGGTACCGTCGAGAACTGGCGGGGGGCGAGTACGAGGTAGCCGTGCTGTCCGTGACGGAAGCGCGTGCCGAGGAGGACACCGACCTCACCCGTCGGCTCTCGCCGGACTTCCCCGTGTACATGATCTACACCTCCGGGTCGACCGGGCGCCCGAAAGGCGTCGTCAACCGGCACGTGTCGCTGTTCAACCGGCTGTGCTGGATGCAGTCGGAATATCGGCTGGACGCGACCGACCGTGTCCTGCAAAAAACGCCCTTCAGCTTCGACGTCTCGGTGTGGGAGTTCTTCTGGCCACTCATGTCCGGGGCCCGGATCGTCGTCGCCGAACCCGGTGGACACCGTGACGCCGACTACCTCAAGCGCCTGATCAGGGATCGCCGGATCACCACGGCGCACTTCGTGCCCTCGATGCTCAGCGTCTTCCTCGACGAGGAGGACCTGGGCGACTTCGGCGGCTCGCTGCGCCGGGTGATCTGCAGCGGTGAGGCCCTGCCGTACAAGACCGTCGAGGACTTCCACGACAAGCTGGACTGCGAGCTGCACAACCTCTACGGTCCGACCGAGGCCGCCATCGACGTGTCGTACTGGCCGTGCGCACGGGACTACCCCGGCCAGGTCGTGCCCATCGGTCGGCCGATCGCGAACGTGCAGCTGTACGTGGTCGACAAGCACTTGGAGCTTCAGCCCACCGGGGTGCCCGGCGAGCTGTGCATCGGTGGCGTGGGCCTGGCCACGGGGTACCACGATCAACCCGAGTTGACCCGGAAGTCGTTCGTGGCGAACCCGTTCTCGAACGGATCGACGGCACGGCTGTACCGGACCGGCGACCTCGCGAGATACCTCGCCGATGGACAGCTCCAGTACCTCGGACGCATCGACAGCCAGGTGAAGATCCGCGGCTTCCGGATCGAACTCGACGAGGTCGGTGCGGCGATGATGGACGTGCCGATCGTCAAGGAAGCGGCGGTCGTCGTCCGCGAGACGCCGACGAGCAAGATCCTGGTCGGCTACGTCGTCGCACCGGAGTTCGACCGGGCGGTCATCAGGGAGCACCTGGCGAAGCGGCTCCCGGAATTCATGATCCCACAGGTGATCGTCGAGCTCCCGGCCCTGCCCACCACGGCCAACGGGAAGCTGGACCGCAGGTCCCTCCCGGACCCGCTCGCCGACTCCGATCGCGCCGAGGAACCCGGTGCTGCGACATCGCCCGAACAGGCACTGCTCGCACAGGTCTGGGCCGAAGTCCTCGGACTGAACCGCGTCGGCGTCGACGCGAACTTCTTCAACCACGGCGGGGACTCCATCCAGAGCGTCCGGGTGGCCGCCCGGCTCCGGGAGTCGGGCTACGCGGTGGAGGTGCAGGACATCTTCGCCCGACCGACGATCCGCGAGCTCGCGGAGTTGATGGTGTCGCGGCGAGCAGAGGCACCGGCCGGCGCCACCGGGGTCCCGTTCTCCCTGGTCGACCCGGCGGACAGGCGGGTGCTCGGCGGTGCCGCGGAGGATGCCTGGCCGTTGACGACGCTGCAGGCCGGGATGATCTACCACTCGATGCTGCACGAGGAATCCTCGGTGTACCACGACGTCTTCGACTACGAAGTCGACGCGAAGGTGCACGTCGGATGTGTGGACGACGCGTTCCAGGTGATCGTCGCGCGGCACCCGCAACTCCGCTCGACGTTCGACCTCGACGGTTGCGGCGAACCACTGCAGGTCGTTCGACCCACGTCGGAGATCCCTGTCGGGATCGTGGACCTCACGCACTTGGCGCGGCCGGACCAGTCCGGGATCATCGATCGTTGGGTCGAGGCGGAGCGGCACCGCGCCTTCGACCTGAACGGCGGACGACTTCTCCGCGTCCAGGTGCACGTCCGCTCGGCGGAAGAGATGAACATCGCCGTCTCGTTCCACCACGCCCTGCTCGACGGCTGGAGCGTGGCACTCGTGGTGGAGGAGTTCCTGCGGGTCTACACGGACCTGGTGGACGGCCGCGAGGTCGAGACCACTCCGGAACCCGGGCGATACGGTTCGTACGTCGCCCTCGAACGCGAGGCCGCACGTGACCCGATGCAGGTCGCGTTCTGGTCGCAGGCCCTCGACGGCTTCTCCGCATCTGTGTTGTCGCGGTCGCGCACCGACGAAGCAGCCGATGCGCTGCCGATCCCGGCATCCGTCGACCGTGTCGTGCCACCGGCGTCGGCCGACGCCGTGCGAAGGCTCGCCGGCAGGCTGGGGGTGCCGCAGAAGGCGGTGTACCTGGCGGTGCACATGCGCGTCCTGGGCAGGCTCCTCGACGAACGTCGAGTCGTGTCCGGCATCGTGGCCAACGGCAGGCTCGAGACGCGCGGCGGCGAGGAGATGGTCGGCCTGTTCCTCAACACCCTCCCGTTCCCCGTCGAACTGGGGGAAGAAGCGTGGGACGGGTTCGTGAAGAGGGTATTCGACATCGAGCAGAGCGCCCTCGCCTACCGCCGCTTCCCCTTGTCGGAGATCCAGCGGACGGCGCAGGACGGCGTGTGGTTCGACTCGGTCTTCAACTACACGGATTTCCACGTCTACCAGGGCGGTGACGCCCGAGCGGCCCGGATCAACGGTGCACGCTATTTCGAGCACACGAACTTCCCCATCGTCGTGCACGTCCACCGGGACCACTTCCTCGGACGGATGCGCTTGATCGTCAACTACGACGGCGCGAAGCTCGACGTCCCGTTGGCGGAGCGCTACGTCGCCGAGTACCTCGACGCCGTGGACGACCTGGTGTCGCGCAGCGAGCCCTTTCCGGCGGAGCTCGCCGCGGACTCGGGCGCCCCGGCCGCCCCGCCGGCCGGTGCAGGGCCCCGCTCGGAACTGGAGAAGACGATCGCCGGCGTCATCGCGAAGACGATCGGGGTGGAGGTTCTCGGCAGCGACCAGAATTTCCTCCAACTGGGCGTCGACTCCATCACCGCGATCCGGGTGGTGTCCGCGTTCAAGAGGCTTCGTCTGGGCCTGACCATGAAGGACCTGTTCGACCACCCGACGGTGAGACGTCTCGCGGCGATCGCGAGCACCAGCCCGCCGGCCGGTGCGCCGTTGGATCGACGCGCGGTGCCGTTCGAGTTGGTGGCACAGTCGGAGCGGTTGTTCCCCGCCGGGGTGGTCGACGCCTACCCGGCGACGGCGATGCAGGTCCGGATGCTTCGCAAGACGGCCGAGGATGCGGCGCAGGCGACCTACCACGACGTCTTCAGCTACCGCCTGGCACTGCCCCTCGACGAGGATCACCTGCGGCTCGCCGTCGATCGGCTCGTGGCAGAGCACGACGTGTTCCGGACCGCGTTCTCGATGCACGACTACTCCGTTCCCATGCAGTTGGTGCATTCAGCGGTGGTTCCCGCCGTGGAGGTGACCGATCTCGGCTCGGTGGACGAGGGCGAGCGGGAGCGGCTGTTCGCGGAGTGGTTCGAGCGTGAGAAGCAGACCGGCTTCGACTGGGCCGATCCGCATCTGGTCCGGTTCTTCGCGCACCGGGGAGGAGCCGGGGAGTTCACGCTGACCGTCAGCTTCCACCACTCGATCCTCGACGGCTGGAGCCTGTCGCTGTTCGTGCGTGACCTGCTGGCGGTCTACGGCGCGCTGCTGGCGGGGCGACCCCGGCCGGTGACCGCTGTCGCGTCGCTCAGGTACCGGGACTACGTGCGGGCCGAGCTCGACTGCCTGCGGTCATCCGCCGCACAGCGGGATTTTTGGGCGGAGAAGCTGGCCGAGCACACGTTCGCCGCCTTACCGAGGCCGGCTACCGCGGGTGCGGTCGACCGTTGGAGCGAGACGAAGCTGTTGATCGGCGAAGCGCGGCAGCGTGAATTGCGGGCGGTGGCGTCCGAGGTCGGCGTCTCGCTGAAGTACGTGATGCTGGCCTGCCACCTGTGCGTCGTGAGCCGGCTCGTGCGGGACCCGGACGTCGTCACGGGGTTGTTCAGCAACGGCAGGCTGGAGGAGGACGACGGGGAGCGGGTGCTCGGGCTGTTCCTGAACTTCCTGCCGTTCCGGCAGCGGGTCGACGCGCGGACGTGGCGCGAGCTCATCAAGGAGACGTTCGACAGCGACCTGGAGATCCTCCCGCATCGACGGTACCCCCTCGCGCGGATCGAGCAGGACCTCGGTCGGGCCACGGTGTTCGAGACGGTCTTCAACTACACGCACTTCACGGCGTACGGCGACGTCGCCCGGCGCCCCGACGGCACCGGCGTGGTCGAGGACGTGAAGTGGTTCGAACACGTCGACGCTCCGCTGCTCACGAACGTCGGTCATGACATCGCGCAGGCTCGCGTGGTCATCACCCTCAACGCGAATTCGAAGGTCGTTCCGCAGGATCGGCTCGATGAGATCGGCAGGCTGTACGACACGGTCCTGGCCCACCTCGTGGATCACGTGGACGAGCTCGCCGTCGACAGCCTGCCACCCGGCGAGTGAAGACCTGCGGCGGACCTGATCGTCCAGGCGCCGCCTTCGACGACGAAGAGGAGGTCGCTCGATGAAGAGCCCGAGGAACCCCGGCACGGTGCACGCACCTCTGGGCGGTTACACCCACCAGATCGAGGTCACGGGTCCGCACCGTTGGTTGGTCCTCGCCGGGCAGGTCGGTGTCGGCCTGGACGGGGAAGTGCCGGAAGATCCGATCGAGCAGTTCGCGGTGGCCCTCGAAAATCTCCGCCGGAACCTCGAAGCGGCCGGTATGACCGTCGCCGACCTCGTGAAGATCACCGTCTACCTGGTCGGCGAGCTGGACTTCAGGGAGCTGGTGGGCGTACTCGGGGAATGGCTGGGCGCCAACGAGCCGCCGATGATCATCCTGTACGTGGCGGGCCTCGCCAACGCCGCACTGCGCGTGGAGGTGGACGCGTGGGCCTGCCGCTCGGACGCGGCCGGTCACGACGCGCAGCAATGAGCCGCACCTGGTCGACCCACGACATGCCGAACAGTGCACGGAGAGGGAAGAAATGATCGTACTGCCCGAGTCCGGTGTCCGGACTTACGAACAATCGGACGGCTACGTGACGCACTACCGCCTCTGGGGCGCACCGGAAGGCGACGATGTGGTCGTGGTCCTGCACGGCGGGGTGAGCCACTCGGGATGGCAGGCGCCGCTCGCCGAGGCCGTCGTCGAGAACTCGGAGGTGTCCTTCATCGCTCCGGACCGGCGCGGTTCCGGCCTCAACACGGTGGACCGGGGACATCTGGAGTCCACCGAGCGCGTCATCGGTGACGTCGTCGAGTTCGTCCGATCGCTCAAGGGGTCGTTCCGGCGCGTGCACCTGGCGGGGTGGTGCTTCGGCGGGCAGGTGGCGTCCGTGGCCGCTGCGCAGGTGGCCGACGAGGACGTGGTCTCGTCCTTGACCCTGATCGCTCCGGGCTTCTACTTCAACGAGAGGTACGGGGACGTCCTGCGGCTGTCCGTCGAGTCGGCCCTGGAGGTCGTCCGGGAGTTCGGTCTGGTGCCCGAGCCGACGCGGGCGTTCATCACGGTGCCGCTGCAGCCGACCGACTTCACGTCACGGCCGGACTGGCAGGAGTTCGTCGTCGACGACGGGCTGCGCCTCGTCAAGGTGACGGAGGGGATGGTCGAAGTGTGCGGGGAGATCGCGGCGCGGGCGGTGCAGGAGTTCTCCCGCACCGGTGACGTGCCGGTCCTCGTCGTGTTCGGCACGCAGGACAGGTTGGTCGACGTCGAACGGGTGCGGGAGTTCGTGGTCGCCGGCAAGGCACCCGCGGTGGAGAACCTCAGGACCGGTCACGCCGTCCACTTCGAGGAGCCGGGTCGGCTGGCGGAGATCATCCTGGCGTTCCTGCCCGGAGTGCGCTCGCAACCCGCAGGGGCAGCCGCGAGCACGGCGGCGGACGCGCACGCCGGACGTCCGAGGTAGGTGTCGGATGCAGTCGGGACTCGCCGGGAAGACGGCCCTCGTCACCGGGGCGTCGAGGGGGATCGGGCGCGCCATCGCCGAGGCGTTCGCCGCCGAGGGCTGCAACGTCGTCATCGTGTCCCGACGTCAGGAGTCGCTTGACCGGGTTGCGGCCTCGATCCGTGACGCCAACCCGCACATCGGCGTGTTGGCGAAGGCGGCGCACGTGGGGGAACAGGAGCAGGTGTGCGAGTGCGTCGCCGCGGCGACGGCCGAGTTCGGGTCGATCGACATCCTGGTGAACAACGCCGGCACGAACCCTTATGTCGGACCCCTGGTCGATCTCGACGTACCGCGGGCCGCGAAGATCGTGCAGGTCAACCAGTTGTCGATCGTGTTGTGGACCCAGGCGGTCTGGCATGCGTCGATGGCGGTGGCGGGCGGCAACGTGATCAACATTTCTTCGGTGGGCGGCTACGCGACCGAGCCGGGGATCGGCTACTACAACTCGGCGAAGGCCGCCGGCATCTCCCTGACGAAGAGCTTCGCCGCGGAACTCGCGCCACGAGTGCGTGTCAACGGGATCGCGCCGGGTGTCGTCCGGACGCGGATGGCGCAGGTGCTGCTCGAAGGTCACGAAGAGGAACTCGAGAAGCTGATCCCGCTGGGTCGGATCGGTGAGCCCTCGGACATCGCCGGCGTCGCCGTGTTCCTGGCGGGCGAGACGTCGTCCTGGATGACCGGGCAGACCATCGTCGTCGACGGCGGCGCACTGGCCGCCCCCTGACGACCGGGATCGGTGTCGAAGCGGCACGGACCACCGTGCTCGACAATGCGAGAGGAAGTTGTGATGACGCGCGAGGTGGTACACGAACCGCTCGCCGTGCCGACCATGGCACTCCTCGCCTCTGCCGCGGGGGCGAAGCACGGAACGCGAACCGCGATTCGGTTCAAGCGCAACGGCGAATGGCTCGAACGGACCTACACCGACATGGCCGCGGATGTGCGCCACTTCGCCCGCGGCCTGCTGGCCCTGGGCGTGGCGGCCGGCGAGCACATCGCGATATGCGCTGAAACCCGCGCCGAGTGGACGGTCTGCGATCTCGCCATAGCCGAGGTCGGCGCGGTGAGCGTTCCCGTCTACCCGACCAACTCGGCGGCCGAGTACGAGTGGATACTGCAGGACGCGGACGTGCGGGTGGCGATCTGCGGAAATGTCCAGGAGCTCGCGAAGGTCACCGCCCTGAAGCCAGGACTCCGGCACCTGGACCACGTGATCTCGATCGATCCGGCCACGAGCCCGGAACCGGTCGCGATGACGATGGCCGACGTCGTCGAGAGGGGGCGGCAGGTACCGGCCGAGGATGTGGAACGACGTGCGCGGGCTGTCACCCCCGAGCGGATCGCGACGATCGTCTACACCTCCGGGAGCACGGGCAACCCCAAGGGATGCCTGTTGAGTCACGGCAACTGGCGCGCAGCGCTCGACGCGGACCAGATCAACCTTTCGCCGACGCCGGACGACGTGACCTACCTGTACCTGCCGTTGTCCCACCTGATCGCCCGCGCGGTGCAGTTCCTCAGCTTCGAGAACGGCGCGACCCTCGCGTACTTCGGCGGGAACACCAGCCGGATCGCGGAAGAGCTGCCGGACGTCCGCCCGACCATCCTCCCGTCCGTGCCGCGGTTGTTCGAGAAAATCTACGGTGCCGTGTCGGGCCTGGTCGGGACGCAGTCGGAGAAGGCGGTGTCGGCGCACGTGCAGGGCCGGTTCGGCAATCGACTGAGGATGGCCATCACGGGTGGCGCGCCGATCGCCCCGGAGATCCTGAACTTCTTCTCCGGGCACGGGGTCCCGATCTTCGAGGGGTACGGGATGACCGAGACGACGGCGGTCATCTCGATGAACAGGGAGGAGGCTTGCAGGATCGGGACGGTCGGTCGTCCGGATGCGGGCGTCGAGGTGCGGATCGCCGAGGACGGCGAAGTCCTCGTCCGGGGGGCGAACGTGTTCGTCGGCTACCACCGCAACCCGGAGGCCACGGCGGAGGTCGTCGACAACGGCTGGCTCCGCACCGGTGACCTCGGATCGCTCGACACCGAGGGCTTCCTGACCATCACCGGCCGGAAGAAGGAGGTCATCATCACGTCAGGCGGCGACAACCTGACGCCCGCCAACCTGGAGAACGAACTGCGGCGCTGTCGCTGGATCGCCGAGGCGGTGTTGATCGGCGACCAGCGACCGTACCCGGTCGCGTTGATCACCCTGGACCCGGCGGAGATCTTCCCGTGGGCGCAGGAGAAGCAACTCCCGGCGGATCTCGCCGTGCTCGCCGTCAACCAGGATGTCCGCGACCTGATCCGGGACGAAGTGGACCGGGTCAACTCGGCGTTCGCCCCGACCGCACGGGTCCGGCGGTTCGAAATCCTGGCGAAGTCGCTGTCGGTGGCCGACGGCGAACTGACCGCCACCCTGAAGGTGAGGCGCCCCGCGGTCGCGGAACGCTACTCCGATGTCATCGACGAGATCTACGCCCGACCTTCCTGAGGATGCGGCAGGACGCCGGTGAGCTGTGCTGAGCGATGGTGCCCGGTCCGGCATCCCCGCCCTCGCCGCGCACACCTGCCTCAACCAGCACTGTTGCTGTGACCGGCTGAACTCGAGGTCGGCGCTTGTGCCCGGGCTGTGGTGCGGTCGAGCTCGTCGAGCTGGTGCCGAATGCGCTCGGCGTCACCGCCTCGTTCCTGTGCCCGGTACAGCTCCAGTGCCTCCCGCCACGCCGCACGGGCTTCTTCGCGACGCCCCAGGGCGGTGTGGGTGTGGCCGAGCCGGTCGAGGGTGGCGGCCTCGTCGTAAGGACTGTCGAGGTCGCGGAACAGGGCGAGGGCGCGGCGGTAGTGCTCCAGGGCTCCGACGTGGTCGCCGGTGCGGTGCGCGATGAACCCCAGGCTGTCCAGGGAATCGGCCTCGCATTCGTGGTCGTCGACGCGGTGGGCCAGGTGCAGGGCGGCCTCGCAGGAGGCGCGAGCCGCCTCGTGGTCGCCGAGGTGCGTCTGCATCCAGCCCACCGTGTTGAGCACCATGCTTTCCACCACCGGGTTGTCCAACTCCGAGCACAACCGAAGGGCACGGGTGGCGTGCTCCAGCGCCCGCTGGTGGTCGCCCCGCTTCTCGCAGGCCCGGGAGAGGGTGTACTGGGCGCGGACCTGGGCATCGCGGTCGCCGGTGTGCTCGGCCAGCCTCAGGGCGTGGGTCAGGTGCTCCGCGGCCTCGTCGTGCGCCCCGATGTGACCGGCCGCGTCACCCAGCAGGCGGTGGGCCAGGCTGCGGACGGCCGGGTCGTCGTCGCGGTCGGCGGCGGCCACTCCCCGCCGCCACATCACGACCGCGTCGTGGAGGTACCCGTGCCGCACTTGGAAGGTGTCCAGGCACCAGGCCAGCTGCCAGACCTGCGCAGCCCAGTCGTGGTCGGCGGCGAGGCGCTGGGCGGCCAGCAGCGAGGTGTGCTCGTCGGCGAACCACCGCAGCGCCGCGGCCTGGTCGTCCAAGGGCTGGGGACGGCAGCCGGAGACGGGAGCGGCGAGCCTGGTCGGTGCGCGGTTCGGGTCCAGCAGCCGATCCGCGGCGTGGGCGGTGTGGAGGTAGAAGTCCACCACCCGACGCAGTGCCGCCTGCCGCGACGACTCGGCCAGCTCGTGGGCGAGGGTGGTGGCGTAGTCGCGGATGAGGTCGTGCATGGCGTAGCGGCCGTGGGCGCGCCTGTCGACGAGAGAGGCGCCTTCCAAGGCGTTGAGCGCCTTGCGCGTTTGTTCCGCCGACAGGCCGGTGAGGGAAACCGCGGCAGGCAGGCCGATGTCCGGGCCGGGAGCGACGCCCAGCAGTGCGAACACCTCCTGTTGCCCGGCGGTCAGGCCGCGCAGGGACCACGACAGCACGGCGGGCAGGCTGGCCGCGGGATCGTCGTCGTCCAGCAGCTCCAGACCCAGTTCGCGCAGCTCCGCGACGAGTTCGGCGAGCGGGACCCGCGGGTGCAGGCGGGCATGGCGGGCGATGATCGCCAACGCCAGCGGGTAGTGCCAGCACAGCTGGACCAGTTCGTCGGTCGCCTCGGGTTCGGCGGCCACCCGCTGCTCGCCGAGGCGCTCGACCAGGAGGGTACGGGCCTCTTCCCCGGACAAGGTGTCCAGTTGCAGGTGGCGGGCGCCGTGCCGGTCGATCAGCGAGGCCAGCTTGGTGCGGCTGGTGACCAGGACGGCGCACGCGGGGGTGCCGGGGAGCAACGGGGTGACCTGGTCGGTGGTGGCGGCGTTGTCCAGCACGATCAGCATTCGCCTGTCGGCGATCAGGCTGCGGTACAGCGCCGTCTGCCCGTCGAGGTCGGCGGGCAGGCTGCCCGGGGCGACACCGAGTGCGTCGAGGAAGCCGCGCACCGCCACCACGGGGTCGAGGGGCCGGCTGTCGGGGCTGAAACCGCGCAGGTCGACGAACAACTGCCCGTCGGGGAACCGGTCGGCGTGGCGGTGAGCCCAGTGCAGCGCCAGCCAGGTCTTGCCGATGCCGCCCGCGCCGGCGAGGGCGGAGATCACCACCACGCCGGCCGGGTCCGAGGTGTCGGGCGCCGAGGTGTTCAGCGCGGTGTCGAGCCGGTCGAGTTCGTCGCGGCGGCCGACGAACGCCGCCGGCGGAGCGGGTAACTGGCGCGGCACCACCGCCGGAAGGGCGCTCTCCGCAGCCGCGGGCACGGTCGGGCCGGTCAGGGTGGGGTCGACGGTGAGGATGCGCCGGTGCAGTTGCTGCAGTGCCGGGCCGGGATCGATGCCCAGTTCCTCGGCCAGCCGTCGCCGGGTGTGCTGGTAGTGCTCCAGCGCGTCGGCCTGGCGGCCGCAGCGGTACAGCGCGAGCACCAGCTGCCCGGCCAGGCGTTCGTCCAGGGGGTCCTGGGCGGCCCGAGTGACCAGCTCGGGCAGCAGCTCGCCGTGCCGGCCGCACTCCAGCGCCCAATCGGTCCGGTCGGCTCGGGCCGCGGCCTGTTCCCGGCGCAGGTGCTCCCGCGTGGTCTGGGCCCATGCGGTGTCCAGCCCGGCCAGCGGCTCGCCCCGCCACAGCGCCAGCGCTTGGTCGACCAGCGCCAGGGCGCCGCGCGGATCGTCGCTGTCGCGGGCCTGGGCGAGCAGGTGGCGGAAGCGGTGCAGGTCCACGCTGCCCGGGACGGCGGTCAACTGGTAGCCGGTGTCACTCCACGTGATCGTCATCCCGGTGCCGTCCAGTGCCCGGCGCAGGTTGGACACGTAGGTCCGCAGCACCGACCGTGCCCGGGCCGGCGCGTGCCCGCCCCACACCCCCTCGGTCAAGCGGTCCACCGACACCGCGCGGTCGGCCTCGGTCAACAGCACCGCCAGCACCGCTTTCTGCTTGGCGTGCCCGAGCGGCACCGGCACGGAGTTCCACCGGACTTCCAGGTTGCCCAGCACGCAGGCCGCGACCTCCGGTGGTGCGCCTTGCTCGCCGTCGCCTACCACCAGTCCTGTGTACCGAACACGACCAGGCGGTTCAATGCGAGTCGAGTGCGTGTCGAATTCCGCATCACGACAGCGGCTCCCACGGCCGGTCCGAGCCGGGACGGTCGGAGGTCGCGAACCGCCACCGGTGCCCGACCCCGACGGAGGAAAGCGAGAGACCGTCACCAAGACTTGGTGCACCGGGCTGCCGAACTCCGCGGGCGCGCCCGCCTCCGACAGCCACAGCCGCACCCCGTGCCGCTCGCACTCCCCCACCAGCGCATCGAGCCCGCGGCCACGATCACCCCGCGGCCGGCCACCGGCCTGGCCGAGGTCTCGCGCTGCCGCCCTTCGGGCGTACCCGGGATGGCGGGCGGCGCAGCCGGCCATCCAGCGCCACCCGCTCTGTCGACGTGCTCGTCACGATGACCGTCCTCGGTCGTCCGGGGTTCGCCACGGCGACACGGACGAGCACCGGCTACGACAAGAGAGCAACAGATTCACTCGAATGCCGCACCCTTGAGCTTCCCCCGGTAGCCGGTGGTTTTCCAGACGTGGTCCGACAGGGCCTGGAGGGAGTCGTCCGTGGCACGAACACCAGGGGGTGAAGATCCTGGAAGGCGCGTTGACACGGGCGGCCGGCGACGAACCGAAGCTCCAGGCGGTGCGCGAGTACCGCGACGAACTCGTCGAACGGATCAAGGGGTCGAAGCCGCGTCCGGGCGCTTGAGCGCGACCCTGACCACCTCCGGGTCGTAGATCGTCCAGAACGGGGGAAGTGAGGCGCGCAGGAAGCCGCCGTGACGGACGTGACCGCGTTGCGGACCCGGCCGGGCTCGCAACGCTTCGCGTGTCGCGTCCCACGTGTACGTTCGCCTGTCGCGGGGCACCCGGACCGGTGTCGACCTCGTGAAGGCGGTTCGGGTGGATCCAGGGCGTGACAGGCTTCGTGTGGCAGTGGTCGTCCACCCGGTCGCCGTGGTGGATCACCCCGGGTTCCGGGACCTGGTATCCCGTACCGCCCGCGACCGCGGCTGGTGCGAGCCGCGGTGGTTCGAGACCACCCGTGACGATGCCGGGACAGGGGTGACGGCACTCGCCCTGCGCGACCACCCGCGGCTGGTCCTGGCGTGTGGTGGGGACGGCACGGTGAACGCGGTGGCCGCCGGGTTGGCGCACACCGGCGTGGCGATGGGAATCGTGCCGATCGGCACGGGCAACCTCGTGGCCCGGAACCTGGGGATCGGCAGCGGGGTGCAAGACGCCGTCACGTCGGCGTTCGACGGGGTGGACCGCCGCGTCGACATGGGTCTGCTGGACGGCCGCCCTTTCGTCGGCATGGGCGGCATCGGTCTGGACGCGGAGATGGTCCGCGACACCTCGCCCAGGATGAAACGCATCCTGGGATGGCCCGCATACCTACCGGCGGTCCTCAAGGGCCTGAGGTCGGGCGCCGGCAGGGTGACCGTCCGGTTGGACGACGGCCCCTGGCTGACCCGCCGCGTCCTGGGCGCGGTCGTCGGCAACATAGGCGCCTTGCAGGGCGGGGTTTCCCTCCTGCCGCAGGCGGATCCCGCCGACGGGCTCCTGGACCTGGCCTTGCTGCGTAACGTGCACACCAGGGGTTGGCTCGTCACGGCGGGACGCCTGATCGGTTCCCGCCGGGTGGACGGACCGGCGGTGGAGCGGTTCCGGTTCCGACGCCTGGAGCTGCGCAGCAGCCGCACCAAACCGTTCGAGGTCGACGGAGAAGTCTGCGGAACAACCAGGTCGCTGAAGGTCGAGGTGGACCCCGGAGCGCTCGTCGTCAAGGTGCCGACGTGAACTCGACGATCCCCGTCCGCTCGAAAGCCGTCGTCGATCGCCGGCTGCGATCAACACTCCGGGTGACCGCGAGAGCGCTGGCGCGGTTGCCGCGCGAGCATGACGACCTGCACGCGGCGAGCATGGTCGGAACCGAGGATGCCTCACTCCCCTGCCCGGACCGGCACAGCACCAGCGACGGCCGGCAGGTGACCGCCGCCACGGTTGCCCGTCGCGCGAGGGCGCACCGATCCTGCCGGGGGCTGCGCTGCTCCGTGATGAGCTCTTGGCAGGAGTTGGGAGACGGGTTCAGGACAGCGACCGCAGGCGTTGCGCCTTTGCCGGCCCGTCGATGTGACCGGCGGTGATCGCCGGGCTGGCGGCGCTCGACTCCCTCAACCCCGCCACGATCGCCGGCGTGACCCTGATCCTGCTCGCCCCGTTGCGCCGTCCGGAACTGACGGCGCTGGCCTACGTGAGCGGCGCGTATCCCGTGGTGCTCGCGGTGGGGACCGCGCTGTTCGTCGGAAGCGGCGAACTCGGTGGGGTCGTACAGGACGCGGGGGCATGGGCGCGCCACCACACCGGGATGCCCCCGTGTGAAGGACATCGAAGTCGAGCAGAAGTACGCACTGCCCGACGCCCCCGCCCTCGTCGACCGGCTCACCGCGTCGGCCACCACCACGGTCAGACCAGCCGACCGCAGAGCCGCGCTGCACCTCGACACGTCGCCGGCCAGTCCTCGGCCGCCTCGTCAACGGGTAAGAACCCATGTCGCCTGACCCGCCGGGCAGACCGTTCCCACGGCCGGACCCCGTGGCCGACGTCTGGCACCCCACAGGCATCGCCCGCCTTCACGATCGCGCCCTCATCGACTGACCGAGGAGCGCTCGGCCGACAACCACAAGGCGAGTTGCGTGGCACTCCTCAGCAGGGGGTGGGAACCGAGCCGGTCAGACCGCGTAGGTAGCGGGCCGTATTCGCCTCGTCGAGGGCGCCGTTGGCGGAGCACAGCGCGTCTGCGGCAGCGGCGACATCGATCCGCCACAGCGTCATCCCGCTCTCCGCGTCCCTTACGAGGATCCCGTTGGCGGGCGTCGGTTTCAGCGGCACGGTGTCCGGGCAGGTCGCCTGTTCGGGGACAGGTCGCCGGTGCCACGCCGCCCCCTGCACACCCTCCGCGACATCCCACGAGATCACGCCGCCGGACCTGCAATCCGCTTGGACTACCGTGTCACCATCGGAGGTGAAGGCGATCCAGCCGTACGCGTCCCCGCCTCGGAGGTACCGGCGTTCCTCCGGATGGGTGAGATCTACCAGGACAACCCGCCCGTCGATGTCGGCGATTCCCAGGGTGGCCCCGTCCTCGGTGATCGCCAGGGCTCGAGCAATGACCGGTTCGGAGACGCGCACCGGATCGACGTAGCGATGGCCATCCCAACGCCAGATCTCGACAACCGAGCCACCCTCGCTGACTCTGGCGGAGACGGATCTGAGCGAAAGAGCGAGGAAGCGGCCGTCGGAGGTGGTGACGAACCCACCGCCAGTGGACTCCCTCACCGGGAAGACCTGCACGACCTCGCCTGTCGCGACGTCGAGGAGACCGGGGCCGCCGTCGGACTCGACCAGCAGCCGCGTGCCGTCACCGACGAACGCGACACCCACTGCGCCGTCCAGCACCGCCCCGGGCCATGCCCTCGGCCACCGCGCGATGGCAGCGCCGGTGTCGGCGTCGAGGACGTGAACGGATTCCTCCTCCAGGACGGCGAGCCGCCGCCCATCCGGGCTGAGCGCCATCCTTGGCTCCTCCGGCCACAAGCCGGTCTGGAACTGCCGGCGCGTCTCCAAGGTCGACAGGTCCACGACGTCGATCCCGTCCTTCCGGCCGAACGCCGCCACCGGTGCCCGTGCCGCGACGGCTGCCGACAGGATCGGCCGTGAATTCGGTGTGCTCGCCGGCGACCGGTGGTCGACGGTCGGTGTGGACACCACGACGTCACCGTTCATACTGATCGAGACGACCACGTCACCCGTTCCGGACAGCGCGGAATCCACCGTAGCCGAACGGTGGGTAACCAGGTCGGTGCTGCGGCCGGTCACCGTGTCGACCGCCACGATCCGCGTCCCCGACGTCGCCGCGATGGTCCGGCCGTCAGCAGACACGTCCACCGTGGTGCCCGGGGTCATGCCGGCCAGAGGCACGTCGTCAAGCCGCGCTCCGGTCTCGTGCCACCGCTGGACGACGCCCTCCCCGACCAGGAAGAGTTGGCGCGCATCGTGCGCAACAGCGTGCAATCGCCCCTCGTCCGGGACCACTACCGGATCGCCGGACCAGGAGGCGGTTTCCAGACGCAAGGCGTGGATGCCGTCGGGGAACGACACGTACAAGTACGTGCTGTCGCGGTCGAACTCCACCATCGGCATCGAGGGCGGCGCAGGCCGCGTGGGCACGACCACCTCCTCCCCCGTGTCGACGCGCCAGAGCCGCACCGTCTGCACGTCCGAATCCGAGTCGACGTGCGTCATCCACCGGCCATCGGGAGAAAGATCGAAGTCGTCGACCATGCCGGCACCCGGGACAGTGCGGACGACCTTCCGTTCGGCGGTGTCCCAGACAATGAGGTCGCGGCCGTCGGAGGCGACGAGTACCGACCCGGTGCGGTCGAACGAGAGGCCGTTCCAGGTCATGCCGAACTCCGGCTCCGGCTTGCCGGTGCGCAGCCGTCCCACCTCTCGACGCTCCCGCACGTGCCACATCGTCACCTCCGGGTCACCCTCGTGGGCGAACGCCACGACCGACCCGTCACCGGTGACCGCGACTCGGGATGCCGTGCCGGAGGATGCGTGCATGAAGGTACTGGGCTGGTCACTTCCTCGCCGCGGGTAGGCCAGGATGTGGCGGTTCTCGTCCAGCCTGCGCAGCAGCGCCCCACCCGATTCCGCCGTTCCCGCCACCGCGCGGGATGCCAGCGCCAACTGCGCGGCGAGCTGCGGGTCGGTGGCGGTTCGCACGTCGGACTCGGCGGCCAGTGCGCGGGACAGCGCGACCCGGGCCTGCGCGTCGGCGCGGTCTCGCTGCTCCAGCGCGACGCCGCGCTGCCAGAAGGCGACACCGCCGGCGACCAGCGCGAGGACCAGCAACCCGGACAGCACCGAGACCAGCCGCCGCTGCTGCCGCACGTCCTCGCTGAACAACCGGTCCTTGGCCACGCCGTGGATCGCCGCCGCCACCGCCGCGGCCGAGTCGCGGAAACCCGCGCGCTCGATGCGTTCCCGGTGGCCGCGCAGGTCGATCCACAACGGTTCGGCGTCGAACCACCCGCGCGCCGCCTCGGGCAGCGCGGTGGACCGGTCGTGGTCGAAGTCGCCCGCCGCGTCGTCCCAGACCAGCTCGCCGGCGGTGAGGACGAGGAAGAAGTCGTCGCGCGAGCGCTCCTCGCGCCACAGCGCGACCTCCTTGCCCACCCACGTCGACGCGGCGGACTCGGGCGAGGCCAGCAGCACGAACGTCCGCGACCGCAGCAGCGCGCGCTCGATGGCCGTCCACAGGTTCGGTGCGGCGGCCAACGCCGTGTCGTCGCGGAACACCCGCAACGCCGACATCCGGTACCAGCGTCGCCCCAGCCGGTGCAGCGTGCGCTGGAGCGCCTTGGCGACCGGTCGGTCACCGCGATGGCTGTAGGAGATGAAGCTGTCGTAGTCCGTCCCACTCACCAGGTACCAGTCTCCGCATCGAGGGGTCGACCGAGCCGTCGAGTGTAGGAGACTCCTTCCGATCCCCGCAGCGGTTCACCGGCACGACACCCGTCCGACCGCTTGTTGCGGCACCGGCAGACGGTGAGCGGTGGATCCACCAGTACAAGGCGGCGCCGACAGCGCACAACGTCATCCGCAGCGTGTGGTCGACGAACCACCCGGGCGATCACGAGGATGGTGAGCCCGCTCCGTCAACCCGAACGGGCGATGACCGCGGCTTGGGCGTCGCAGTAAGCCCTGCCCAACGCGTACGGCACGACCTATGATCAGTCGTGCGCCAGTCGCAGGGGCCGGTTCGCACAAACCCGAGAAGAATGGCCGAAGCGTCGCCCGTACATGCTTCTCGTCCACGAGTGAAGCAAGACCTTCGGACGACCGAAGTGCGGCTCCGAATCCCTGGGATCGACGGAGGCCCTCGTCCTACCGGTTCGCCCAGGTGCACGAAGGGGGTGGTGGATGACAACGGAGAACACGGCGCATGCCCAGTCGATAGCGGCGATGGTCCAAGCCGGTGTCATCAACGGCGGGGTCACCTTGCACACCGACCGAGCGCCCTCCTCGATTCCCTACAACCTGCCCTCCGGCACGCGCCGCTTCGTCGGCCGCGCGGCCGAGATCCGACGGCTGAACGAGCTGGTGACGTCGTCGTCCGGCAGCCGGGTCTGCGTGCTCGACGGACCGCCCGGAATAGGCAAGACCGCCTTGGCCGTTCGTTGGGCGGACGTTCAACGCGAGTTGTTCCCGGACGGCCAGGTTTACGTCGACCTGCGCGGTTTCGACGAGACGCGAGCCGCGCTCGACTCCGGTACCGCGGCCTGGTTGGTCCTCAACGCGTTGCACGTGCCGCTGGCGTCCATTCCGCCTGACCCCGACGCCCGGACGGGGTTGCTGCGCGGCATGCTCCACCAGCGGCGGTTGCTGTTGATCCTGGACAACGTGCGCGACAGCGCGCAGGTCCGGCCGCTGCTGCCCACCTCGCTCGATTGCTTCACGCTGGTGACCGCGCGGCACCGTCTCGACGGCTTGGACGTGCACCACGACGCCGAACGCATCCCGTTGGGGCCGCTGACCACCGAGGAATCCGTCCAGTTGCTGGCGAGGCGGTTGGGCACCTCCCGCGTCGAGTCGGAGAACAAGGCCGTGGAGCGCATCGTGGCGGCCTGCGGTGGACACCCTTTGGCGCTGAACATCGTCGCCGCACGCGCCGCAGACGAACCGGCCAGCCTGCTGACCCCCGTCGTCAAAGCCCTGGAGAGCAAGGACGCAGCCCTGGACACCCTCCGGATGCCGGACGTGGCCGACATGCGGGCGGTCTTCGCCCTGTCCTACGACAACCTGGTACCAGCGGTGGCAGAGGGGTTCCGGACGTTGGCGCTGCACCCCGGCTCGGAGTTCAACGCATCGGCTGCGGCGGCGATGATCGACGGCGACCTCTTCCAGGCTCGCGAGGTCATCAGCGAACTGATCCGATGCCACCTGCTGAGCCGCACATCGGCCGGTCGATACGCGTTCCACGCGTTGACCCACGCCTTCGGCGCGGACACGGCGAAGCGGTTGGACTCCGCGCAACGGTGTGCGTCGGTACTCGTCGCGCTGCTCAACCACCAGGTGCACGCGGCGAGTCGCGCCGACCGGCTCATCAACGCCCACCGACGGCCCGTGCCGATGGAGCCCTGCCTGCGCCCGGACCTCCTGCCGAGCCTCGCGAACCGCGCCGACGCGTTGGCGTGGTTCGACGCGGAGTACGACAACGTCCTCGCCGCGATCGGCGTCGCAGCCGAGAACGAATTCCACCCGTACGTCTGGCAGCTCGCGTGGACGACGTCGAACTTCGCGTACCTGACCGCGCGCCGACAAGAGTGGATCGACACCCACGCGACTGCTCTGGTCGCGATCCGGAAACTCGGCGACGCCCAGGTCGAGGTCCGGTTGCAGCAGCAGCTCGCCCGGGCACATCGGGAGAACGGCGACCACGAGCGATCCGCGGAGCTGTACCTCGAGGCGCTCGACAACCTGGACATGCTCGGCGACGTGCCAGGACGCGCGAACGCCTTCAACGGCCTCGCTGCGGCGCACTTGCACGCCCGCTCGTTCGATCGAGCCCTCGACGCCGGGTCACGTGCCCTCGAACTGTACGAACTCCTCGGTGACGACACCGGGACCGCCAGTACCGCCGGCCTGCTCGGCCAGGCGTGCCGAGCCCTGCGCGAGCCGGTTGAGGCCAAGCGCTACCACCAGCGCGCCGAAGAGCTGTACACCCGGTCGGGCAACCTCTACGGGCTGGCGCACGTCGCCGACTCGATGGCGGACCTGGAGTCGGACGCCGGCCGAGTCGGTCCGGCCGGGACGCACCTCAAGCGGGCGGTAGAACTACACCACCAGGTGGGCAACCTGAATTACGCGGCCAAGTCGTGCCGGCGACTGCGCGCACTGCTGCCCGACTCTGACCCGCTGGCGCAACTGCTGTCCGCAGCGATCGCCGCGCTGGAGGACAACCGCACGGCGGCGGCATCCGCGCTGGTGCGCGCAATCGCGCGGCCGGGTTGACCTGTGGGGTGCCAGGACCCTGCAGTGGGGTACCGAGCTGCGGCGACTCTGCCCCTGGGCCTTCCGGGGGGGTGATCGTGAGGTGTGGCATTACGACTGCTGCACCCACGGCGAGTTCACCTGGTCGTCGCAATACTTCGATGACGGAGGTGCGCGCACGGGAGCCGGCGACGGGCGCAGGCGGTGCGTCACGCGCGGCCCGGCGCCGCCGTGGCCGGGAGCGCGGGCCGGTAGGGGTGGGCGGTGCCGCGGGTGGAGGTGATGCGCTCGTGGACGCTGGGGTGGACCTCGTCCCCGGGGGCGATGACGCGGTGGTGCCGGCCGGGGCCGACGAGGGCCCAGGCGATGCCGTTGGGGTGGATGGCGCCGAGGGCGTGGGTGGACGGCGGGCCGTCGTCGATGGGCACCGTGACGTGCCGCAGGTACGCGGCGGGGTCGACGCGCAGCCCGGCCGTGACGGCGCCGCGGAGGACCCAGTGCAACGCGATGTCGGACAGGCGGTGGTCGTCGGGGAAGGTGCCCCCGACGTCGCTGTGCGCACCGGCGAACCACATCTCGCGCAGCCGCCCGCCGTGGCCGGTCTCCGCCCGGTGGAAGCGGTACTCCTCGTAGTGGCGGCGTCGTTCGTCGATGGCCAGCGCGTGCCTGCCGCACGTGACGTTGGGCAGTTTCCGGGTGAAGGGCCAGCGGGCCTGCTCGTAGCGGGCGCGCCAGTTCAGCCAGCCGACCGTCTTGACGGTGTCCCACACGCCCAGGTAGCGGATCTGCGCCGCGAAGCGCCCGGGGAAGTCGGGGTTGCCGAACTTGTCCTGGAAGTCCGAGCACGAACTCCAGAACGCGGCCTCGTCCCGCCCGCGCCCGGCCCTGCCGCTGCGGGTGTAGAGCTTGAGCGCGTAGGGCACGAGGTTGTCCGCTCCGGGCCGCAGCAGGCCGACGGTGCGCAGCAGGCCGGCGAGGGCTCGGGCGGTGTAGGCACCGCGGCTGAACCCGAACAGGAAGATCCGGTCCCCCCGGCGGTAGAAGCGCATCAGGAAGCGGTACGCCTCCTCGATGTTCTCCCGCACGCCGTAGCCCACGACCACGCCCGCGAACCGGGTCGCGGCCTTGCCCAGGCCGGTGACGGCGCCGCGGGCGCCCATCGTGCCGACACCCGGGCTGTAGTAGACCACCTGCCCCTGGTCCTTGACCGCGATGTCGTAGGCGCGGGCGACGTTGGTGGTGCCGGCTTCGGGTTCGTTGCAGGTGCCGTCCAGGCACAGCACGAGGTTGCGGCCGGTGTCCTCGGGTCGGCGGGTCGTCACACGTCCTCCACGTGGTCGGGCGGGGCGGGTACCGCGACGTGCGCGGCACGAGGGGGCAGCGCGGCGCCGACGTGATCGAGCCGCTCACTCGACCAGCGGTGGAACGGCCGGTGACCGTTCCTCCTGCCCCGCTGCCGGCGAGGCAGGAGGACGACGGGCAGGGGACGACGGGGGCGACGACCGTCCGTCGTCAACCGCGGTGCCGGGACCGCGTGCCGCGCGGTTGGCGGGGCGGGATGGCGATGAGGGTGCGGTAGTGGCCGGGCGGGTGGGGCTCGCCGACGGGGCGGTGGTCGACCTCGACCCAGGCGTGGGCGGCGAAGGGGTGGGTGCGCACCCCCGTGCACCAGGTGGGCCAGGTGCCGCGGGCGCGGCAGAGCAGGGCGGTGGCGATCGAGCGCTGCAGGCAGCCCTGCCCCGCGCAGCGCAGGCTGACGGAGACCACCTCGACACGGGCGGCGGCGGCCTGGGCCGCGGTGGCGGGCCGGGCGCCGCGGCGGGCGGTCGCCAGGACGGCGCGCAGGCGCCGGGGGCTCACCCCGGTCAGCGGCCGGGCGAGGGCCACCGCGAGCAGCGGCAGCAGGCGCCGGTGCACGGGCAGGCGGACGCGCTGTTCGAGGGTGACGGGGACGGTCATGGCCCGGTCACCAGGTTCGCCGCCCGGAGCCGGTCGGTGATGGTCGTGACGTCGGCCCTGGCCCGCTCCGGGGACAGGCCGTGGCGGGTGGCCAGGTCGGCGGCGACCCGTTCCGGGGGCTGGTCGGCGAGCAGGGCGTGCAGGATGCGGGTGCCCGTGGGGTTGAGCTGCCAGTAGCGGCCGCTGCGTTCGTCGAGCAGCACGGTGCCGTGCTCGGTGTCGGTGGTGGTCACGTCAGGGCGCAGGCGCAGGCGCAGGTTCATCGTTGCTCCCGGGGTCCGGTGCGGTCATCGCGTGCGGGGTGGCGGCGGTCGCGGAGGTGAGCGCGGAGGTGGCCGCGGTGGTGGCGCGGAGCCAGGTCTCGCAGCCGATCAGGTCCTCCAGCGCGAACAGGGCCGTGTTGTCGGCTTGGGGCGCCGTCATGCGGTCGCGGAGCGCGTCGGGGTCGACCAGGCCGGCACGAACCAGGGCGGAGTCGGCGAAGAGGGCCAGCACGGCGGGCAGGTTGCGGGCCAGTCCGTCGCGCACGTCCTGCCCGAACTCCCCCTTGGTCGTCCGGGCGGAGATCTCCGGCGGCAGGATGCCGCGCAGGGCCTCGGCCTGCAGCGGCCGGTATCGCCAGGGGGTGCGTCGCTCGTGCGCGCGCACCGACAGGGCGACGTCGACGACCCGGTCGTCGAAGCAGGGCATCTCCAGCCGCACACCGGCCTGCGCGAACACCCGCGCCAACGACCGGTAAGCGGGTCCGCTGCCGCCGAGCACGGCGAGGGTGGCGTGCTGCCCGCGCTGCGGTGCCAGGGGCTCGGCGTGCTCGGCGGTGGCGCGCAGCACCCGGCGGGCGGCCGCGACCGCCTCCGGGGTCGCCCACGCCGAGGCGCGCAGCGCGGGGCCCCACCGCAGGCACGTCGGCGCGTAGGGCGAGGGCCGCGGCCCGGTCAGCAGGTCGGCCTGCTCGCGCCACCAGGCGTCCGGGCCGCGCCGGTCGGCCAGCGCCCTGATCACCCCCGACCACGGCCAGCGGCGCAGCGCGCGGAAGCCGCGCAGGTGGGTCAGCGCCGCCTGCGGCCGGGTGCGCAGCAGGTCGTGCAGGTAGGCGGGGCTCTCGTGGAAGACCTCGTCCCCGCCGTGCCCGGCCAGGTGCACCCCCACGCCGTGCTCGGCCAGCAGGAGCGCGGTGCGGGTGGTGCGGGCCAGGGTCCGGGCGAACCGGTACGGGGCCTCCGGGTCGCCGGGGCGGCCGGGATCGCTGAACAGGGCGGGCAGTTCGCGCTGGGGCACGACCAGGTGGCGGGCCGCCGGGAGCGCTGCCGCGGCGCGGGCGGCGAAGGCGGCGTCGTCGTTGCCCGCCTCGGCCTCGCCCCACCGCAGCGTCACCAGCCCCGCGCCGGCGTCGGCACCGGCGGCCAGGAAGCACAGCGAGGTGGAGTCCACCCCGCCGGACAGGTCGCTGCCCCACGGACCGGTGTCGGGGCGGCGCGCGGCCACGGCCTCGGTCAGCGCCTGCCGCAACCGCCGCGCCCCCACCGCCAGCGGCACCTCCGGGGCCGGCGGAACCCACCGGCGCACCTCACGCGCGGCGCGACCGTCGGCCTCCACGCGCAGGTAGTGGTCGGACCGCACGGCGTGCACGCCCCGCCACAGCGGGCGCCCCGCCAGCGGCGGCGGTTCCCGCCCTCCGCACACCACCCGGGCCGCCAGCAGCTCCTCGTCCACGCCCGCACCGGTCAGCGCGGCCAGCCAGTCGGCGCGGTCGCCCGCCACCACCAGCCCGTCGTGGCGCGTGTGGAACACCTGCCGCAGGCCGCTGAGCGTGCCCTGCGCCCGCACCACCCCGTCGACCGAGACCACCACGTGCGCGCAACCGGCGAACGTCGACGCGCCGAAGTCCTCCACCCGTCCGATGCGCGCGGCGACCTCGGCCGCCCCGGCGGCGGTGACCGGCGACGTGCCGATCACCGCCACCAGGGTGGACCCGCTCCGGGCGAGGGTGAGCTCACCGGGCGCCCACGACCCCACCAGCCACGGCCGTCCCGAGGCGTGCGGCACGACCTCGCACCCGGCCACCGCACCGGTCAGCCCCGGCCACCACGACCGGGTTCCCGGCGCGTCCGGCAGCACCAACCAACCTCGCCCGGACATCAGCGCCTATCCCCGGTCGCCCTCGCTGTAGCCGTCGAAGAACCAATGGCCCCACCCGAGGGTGTCCTCGCTGAACCCGCCCACCTCCACCAGGGCAGGCGGCTCGTACGGCATTGCGGTCGTCATCTCCACGTCCATGTCATTCTCCTTGTCTTCCAACGGTTTTACGGCCACGTCCGGCCGCATCGGCTCGGTTTTCCCGTTCGGCGGCGGGAAAACGCCACCCGTCCCAGGAGCACCCCATGAGGGGACCCGCGACCACGGCACGTGCACGACCACCGCCCCGACAGGGCTACGGGTCCGTCTCAGACGGAGGGAGCGCCCGGTGAGCCCTCGGGGGGTGGCGGGCCCTCCGGGGGCGGGGTGATGGTGATGTCCACGCCGCCCCGGATGCCGGTGAGCAGCCGGACGTACGCGGGGACGTCGACGTGCGCGGGGAGGTACTGGGCGGAGATCGGTGGGCCGTAGACCGGGCGGATGGGCAGCACTCCCGCCCAGTGCCCGCCGCCGTCGGCCTTGTCGACGGCCGGTCCGCCGGTGCGGACCTTGGCCGAAGCGCGCTCGATCTCGACCCGGGTGATCGCCGTCCACCCCAGCTCGTCGGTGCTGGGCGGGCGCGAGTCGGCCCAGCGGCCGGGGGCCGCCTGCTCGGTGATCACCCGCAGGGCTTCCTCCTTCTCGTGCCGGTCCTCCACCAGGACAGCGTGCCCGTAGACCACCGCGGAGCGGTAGGCCACGGCGTTGTGCAGGGTCGAGCGAGCCAGCACGAGGGCGTCCACGTGGGTCACCGCCAGGCAGACCATCTTCTGCGGCACCGGCACGGCTCCCGACTTTTCCGGGGTGATCAACCGGGTCATCCGGGAGTCGCGGGAACCGTGCAGGTAGACGACGCCGGTGGGGTTGTCGGGCGGGCCCTTCTCCTGGAAGCCGTAGAGCCGGGGCAGGACGGCGGGCGCCTTGAGGTCGTACCGCGCGTCCGGGGGGCTGTCGGGGTCGGGGGCGGTGAACCCCACGTGGCAGTAGCAGCCCTCCTTGAGGATCGCGTGCACCGTCTTCTTGTCGTACTTGACCAGGTGCCAGGACATGTTGGAGGAGGGCCGGGTGTACTTGTCCGGTTCGTACCGCGGGGGTTTGGGCGGTCCCTGCACCGTCGGTTCGTCGGTGGTCATGTGTTCTCCGGTGGATCGGGTGACGTCCTGGTCGCGTCGAGTTCCGCGTCGGCTGTTCGCCTCGTTCCGCGACCGGACGCTAACAGGGGTTCGGAGCCGCGGACCACGAGTCACTCGGTCGGGTAATCCCAGGTGGAGCGCTGTCGAGACAGGGCAACGGCGCCCCACCATGTGGTGACGGCACATCCCCGGAGGTGAATCCGAACACCGATCGCGCTCGCGGCACGGCGACCGGATGTCATCCGGTAGTCGGAACTTCGCGCCTATCCGGTTGGTGCGCAACGAGGAACGCCTGCGAGCACCGCGCCCGCCCTATGTCGGTTCCGTACCCGCAGGTGTCACCGCGGGCATTCGCGCACGGCGCAGATCACCTCCCGGGCGGTCGACAACGCGGCCCGAACACCGGCAGGGGTCAACTCGATGAGCACGACCGAAAACCTCTCGGCTCTGCCCGAAACGGAGATAGACCCGCCTGCGGACAACGACTTCGCGCAGCAGAAGGCCAACTTCCTCGGGTACTGCGCCCGGTTGTGGGGTGGCGCGCTGCGCGAACCCGACGGCGACAGGCCGGTGGAACCCCACCAGTACTGGGGCTGCGTGCTGTCGATGGGCCGCACCGAGGGCAACGTCTACGCGATCACCCCTCGCTGACCCCGGCCCTGCCGCGGCCGGGCACGGGTCATGGCCGCGGCAGGGGCGCACGACGACAACGGATGACCACGGAGGAGACACGCGCGGGCTGATGACGGTCCTGCCGGCCACCACCACCGCCGCCCTGCTCACCGGCCCGGCGACCGCAGCCCAGGCCGGTCCGCTGCACGTCGGCTGCCGGTACGGGGCGCGGTCGGCGATGGACACGCCCTCGAGGTCGGGTGCTTCGACTGCGCATCGCGGGTGACCTACGAGGGAGCCGGCGCCATCACGATCAACGCGAGCGGCCGGACCTTTCCTGCTGAACGGTGGAGGGCGGCCCGGCGTCCGACTCGACCAGCGTCCACGACGCTCGGGGCTCTGGCTGCCTGCAACTGCCGTAGTGCTCCGGCCGCGAGCACTACCCCCAGCTCGGGAGGCGCCACGATCCGCTGTTCCCGTGGCCGGTGACGCGGCCACCGCCGGGCACGGGGCGACTCACCACCCCGGTGGTCGGCGCCCCGCTGCTCGATGCCCGTTCGTGCGCGCGGTCCCCGTCATTTCCACGGGACCTTCGTGGAGGTCCAGCCGGAGACCTTCCGGTCCTGGCGCCGGAGCGGCGACCTTCGGCGGTGACGGCGGCGACGTACAGGACGGTGCTGCTCTCGATGCCTTCACGCGTCACCCGAGACACTACAGACGACCGACTGCCCGAGGCTCAGCGAGCAGTCGGTCGAGCCCCGGTCGGCGATGACCTCGACGCCCGACCGCGTCAGGTCCTCGTCAGCGCGGTCAGCGCGGTGGGCGCCGTGACGGTGAGGGACGCCCAGGACGTCCCGGGGTCGCGGCGAACCCGACCCGGGTGTCGGTGCTCCGGCCGTCCTCCCCGACCGTGGTGGGCAGCAGCCCGACCGCGGTCCCCGCGGGCCTCGGTGACTTGACGACGAGGGTGGACTTGGTGTGCCCGGTGACCCCACCGCACACCGGCAGAGGAAGTGCTCGGTCGCGGTACCGCCGGCGAGGGTACCTCGCCGGCATACCGAGGAGCCGCCCTCACGGCCGGCAGACGCGACACCGGGGTCACCGCTCCCCTCGACCGGATGCCCCGACCGGAGCGCGGATCCGGGTCGCCCGCGCGGCATGCCCGCCCGGGTCACCGTGTCGCCCCCGCCTCGGGCGTGCCGACGGACTGGGGGTAGCGGAACCGGTTGAAGGGGTCGTAGATGCCCTTGACCGCGACCAGGCGCTCGTAGTTGGCCCCGTAGTAGGCACGTGACCAGCCGCGCAGGTCGGGGTCGGGGAAGTTGACGTAGGCCGCGTCGGTGCCCAGCCGGACGCGCAGGTCGTCGTGCAGGGAACGGGTCCGTTGGAGCAGCCGGTCCACCTCCTCGACCGGGGCGCCGGGCGCCCACCTGCTGCCGATGTCGATGACGAAGCGCGCCGCGCGGTGGGGGTAGGCGGTCTCGTGCGGTCCGGGGTCCGCTGCGGCGCCGCCCATGGCGAACAGGGTCACGTAGCCGTCCGCCCGCGCCGAACCCGGGTCCCAGTCGCGGACCCACCCGATGACCGCGGTCAGCGCGCCCACGTCCAGCCACCTGTCGGGGACGAGGGATTTCGAGGTGTAGCACTCCCTGTGCTCCGGGACGTCCATCAAGCGGTCCTGCGCCTCCCAGAACGGGAGTTCCTCGACGACGGCGCGGGTCGAGCGCAAGGCCAGCAACCTGTGGAACAGGCGGCGCAGGACGGCCTCGGGGCCGAGGCGCTGCCCGAGCACCCACAGCGACGCCTCGCCGTCGCGCGTGTGCCGGAACCCGATCCGGACGTCGAGGGCGCGGGTGTGGTCGGTGTCGAGCAGGTGCTGCAGCTCCTCGACCACCGGGACACCGGCCTCCGGGGCGAAGGTCAGGTCGAAGACGGTGGCGCGCAACCGCTCCACCGGCACGGCGTCGAAGACGAAGGCGGTGTTGACGCCGAAGTTGCCACCCGCCCCGCCGCGGCAGGCCCAGAACAGGTCGGCGTTCTCGTCCTCGCTGGCGCGCACCAGAGTGCCGTCGGCCAGCACGACGCGGGTCTCGACGAGCCGGTCGCAGGTCAACCCCCACTTGCGGTCGTTGAACCCGAGCCCGCCGCCGAGGGTAAGCCCGGCCACGCCGACACCCGGGCAGCGCCCACCGGGAAAGTACAGCCCCGTGCCGCGAGCGTCGTACACGTCGGAGTTGGTCGTGCCACCGCCCAGGTGCAGCCGCCGTCCGCGCGGGCGCACCCAGTGCATGGACCGCCCCATGCAGATCACCACCCCCTCGCCGGTGGTCGAGTAGCCGGCGTAGTTGTGGCCGCCCGACCGGAGCCTGAAGGGCATCCCGTCCCTCGTGCACCACCGCACGGCGGCCTGCACGTCGTGCTCGTCCTGGCAGACGATCTCCCTGAGCGGGGGTGGGGAGGCGTAGCGCTGGTTGTCCACCGGGGCGCAGTCCGCGAAGCGCCGCGCGGCGGTGGACGACCAAGCGGCCGGGCTGAGGGTCCGGCGCAGTTCCCGCCAGGCGGCGGCGTCCACGCCGAGCCCGGTACCCGCCGCCACTGGGGAGGCGCTGTGCTCGAAAGCCACCGCGGCCGCGGTGGCGGCACCGGCACTGAGCAGGGTTCTCCGACTGACCGGCATGCTCGTTCCCTCCACTGCGTCGATCCCGGCACGGACCGGACATGGGCCGCAGGATCCACCGATGCGACCGGACCGGGTGGGACCTGCGACAGACGCCCACAGGGGGCACCCGCACGATCAGCATCTCCGCACCGGTTGGGCTCGGGAAGGCCGTTCAGCCAGCCGGGTCAACGGGTTCATCCGAACTCGCGGGTCCACAGTGGTTGGTCGGCACCCGAAGGGATTTCCCGCCACGCGGCGTGGGTGCCGAGTCCGAAACCGGCGGAGGCCGTCGGCGCTTCGGGCTCCCGATCGCGGAGGAGGGCCGCCGCGTCGTCCTGATCCTCGAAACCGACCCCGGTACCGACCACCGCGCCCGGAGCCGCGCCGACCGGTGCGAGGTCGCCGGCTTCCGCGCCACCCGGACCGACCAACACCACACCCGCCCGACCGACTGCCCCCGCCCGCGGCGCCCAGGGACGCACCGCCGCGCCGAACACCCACGCCGTCGTCCACCGATCGTGTCGCGGTGGTTCGCGGCGGTGCCGAGGACGTCGATCCGGGCGGAACGCGCGATGATCGGAACGCGGTGGTGCCCGGCACCAGCCGGGCCGTGCGGGAGTCGACGGCCGGCGTCCAGGTGTCGTCCCGGCCCGAGGTCATGGTGCCGTGGTCGACCTCGCCCACACGCACGCGACCGACGGTCTTCTCGCCTTCGGCGCCGCGCCGCACTCGGCGGGGCAGATCGTCCACTGCCCATCGTGCCTGCTCCGGGTAGTGGGAGCCGTCGTGGGCGGTCGCGCGGTCGCCGGTCTCCGACTGGGGCTGTCGCGTCCGCGCAGGTGCCGGTCCCGGCGCGTGAGCGGCGTCCGGTGATCGCCGGGGCGTCCGTGCCGGCGCAGCCCCGGATGCAGCACCGGTGGGTGCAGGATCGCGAAGCCCGACCAGCACCGTGTCCAATGCTTCCCGCCATGCCGTGAACGCCGAGCACCGCCGCGAAAGGGTTGTCAGGTCGAAGGCGTTCTCGGCCTCAAGGCGGCCCACTGCTCGGCGAGATCGTGGTGTGCCGATCCCCTCAGCACGTCCAGCAGCCCGGTGCGGGCATCAGCTCACAGTCGCTCCGCGTGCCGCACCGCCGCCATCGCCTCGTCCGCCTTGCGTTCGACCACGCTCAATCGGGCCGAACACACCGATCTTGAGGCTCTGGCGCACTTTCGGTGGTGACGGTTAGTCGTACGAGGCCAGGACGTTGGTGACGCCGGTGTGGAGCCGTGTGGCTGGTGGTCGGTTTCCGGCGGCGGTGTGGGGGCGATGGTAGTTGTAGTGCACGTTCCAGACCGCGAGGGTCGGTGCGGTGTTGTTCACTGGTCCGGACGTGCGCGTAGAGGAGTTCCTCGGCCAGGATGCGCTGGTAGCGCTCGACCTTCGGCGAGTTCCAGGGCGATGCGGCGGGCCGACCACTTGCGCTCCCGCCGCAGCCGTTCGATTCGGGCCACCACCTCGGCGGGGGTGGCGGCGGGCTGTCGGTGCGGGGCGCTGGGGCGGTCGGCCAGACCTGCCTCACCGAAGCGGCGGTAGCGGTTGACCCACTTGGAGGCGCACTGGCGTGAGATGCCCATCTCCGCTGCGACATGGGCGGTGGAACGGGTTCTGCAGCGCTGGACCAGGCGGTGGCGGCCTTCGACGGACAGCGGCGCGTTACCGTGAAGCACGGACGGGTCTTTCTGCTTGGCGGACGAGTTGGTCGCACTTCTCGTCCTACCGCCGAAAGACCCGTCCCTCGTCTCAGGCCCTACCAGCCGTCACCAACGTCATGACCCGCAACACCTAGTCGACCAGGACCCTGACCGCGCGGTTGTCCCAGTTGTTGCCGAGGGTGCCCAGACGCGGCCAGTCGTTCTCGACCTCCGTCGAGCGGTACCCGTTCGGGCCGACCAACATCCAGTTGCAGTGGCCGGTGTCGATCTTGCGGACCGAGGACACCCACCGCTGGCCGTTGAGCAGGGGGATGTCGGACCCGGCGTCGGCCGGGGAGAAGTCCGACTCCGGCGTGCAGTCGCCGCTGGGGTTCCAGACCTCCAGGTGGAACCCCCCGTAGTCGGGGTGCTCCCAGAGGTTGAGGACGTGGCTGGCCGCGGGCGCCATCTCCAGCATCTCCGCCTGGGTCGGCGCGCACCGGGTCGTCTCCCCGGCCTGCACGAGGCAGAACAGGTCGGCGGCCTCCGCCTGGGTCGACGCGGCGCCGCCCGCCGGGGCGCCGACCAACAGCGCTCCGGACACAGCCGCTACGCCCACAGCCACGCGCTTCCACATTCGGTTCATTCGCAGTCCGTCCAGGTGGTGTTAAGCAGTAACAAACATTCGGTCTGACTCGTTAATGCTCACCAATGGACCGGCCTGCCGCGCCGCGAACACGGGGTGCCACCCGTACGGCCGCGCGCCGTTCGAGGCGGATTTCGAACGGTTCCGACGCCGGAGTCCACAAGTCCTCGACGTCAACCCGATCGGCCGGCAAAGCACTGAAACGGGCTTGAGCAGCGTAAACCCGAAAACCAGGCCCAGGTCCTGAACAGCCGGGAACGGAGAGCGGGCGCGTCGCGTGGCCGAGCACCGCTCGTGGTAATCACCGCAGGACTGCGGTCGTCCCGATCACGACGGTGGAGGCAGCTTCCGTCCGGTGCGCACGGAACACGGAGGACGTCGTGCCCGAGGAGGGCGACGCGGTGCGCCGCGTCTGCGACCGGTCCCGTCGAACTCCGCCTGCCACGGCCCCGAGCGCACCATCACCGCAACCACCAGTCGGTCACGGTGTTGAAGAACACCACGGCGTCAACGGCGCGATCCCTCGTTGGTTCGTCCGGGTGGTGATCGCCCGTGCACCGGCGCGCCGGTCCTCGTTCACGTCAGGGTGGGCCGGGTACGCGTTCGACCATCGAAGTGGAGACGACGTGAGCAAGATTCGCACAGCGGCGGTCGCAGCAGTGGCGGTGCTGGTGTCCGGGCTGGTCAGCACCGCCCCGGCCATGGCCGCCGAGACAGCCAGGATTTCCCGCACGATCCTGCTCGCCTCGACCTCGACCGGAAGTGCCGCGCTGCCGTCCGGAGGCGCCAAGCTGATCACGCTGGCCGCTGGTCGCTACGAGTGGAGGCACCGCATCGCGGGCCTGGACGACCCGGGCAACAGGATGATCACACTGGCCGCGGGTGAGTACCGGTGGAGCTGCAACCTCGTCGGCACCGGGTTGTCACCGGTGAACTACTCCACCCTGTGCCGGCTCGACCCCCAGGCCGCGGGGCGCGCCGCCGCGTTCCTCCCGATCGACGGGCGCACCTACTGGCAGATCCCGGCCGGCGACCGGACCTGGGCCAGCGAGTTGGACCCGCAGTTCTGACGCTTCGTTCCGGTGAGGTGACCTCACCAACGGCGCTGCGGGCGTTGAAGGCGTGATGGTGCCCGGAGAGCCGCTCGACTGTTCACCCGGCGAACTGCACGGCCTGCTCGACCGCCGGGACAGGGATGAGGAATGCCTCGCCCTGCTGCGCGAGCTCGCCGGCATGGGCAATCCGATCGGCGCGATGTGGGCGCTGGGCGCCTGGCTGGTGCGGCACGACCGCGTCCCGGAGGCGGTCCAGTGGTACGCCCTCAGCGCCGAGCACAGCCTGCGGGGAGCGAACCTGCCGGTGGAGAAGTTCGGCGAGTTGGACTGCCTCGAAGAGGCAGAGCGTCCACTACGGGTACAGGCCGCCAAGGCGGGCGGGGTGGCCAGCATCAAGCCGGCTGAACTGCTCGGGTTGCTCGGACGCCACGACGAGGCCGACTCGGTGCTCCGGGAGTCGCTGGAGCACGACGAGCCGCATCCACTGCCGGGCCGCACGTCCGCGCCACCGACGATGTGCCACCTGGTGAAGGCGTCGCGGCGCGCCGGTCGGACGCAGGACGCCACTCAAGTCCAGGCGTACGGATCGAGCCCGGAGGTGCGATCGCCCAGCCGTGGGAACTGCCCACACCCGGCTGGCACCGCCCGGTCACCGTGCCGCCCACCGGGAACCCGTTGCCGCACGCGGGCACGCGTTCGACTCCGCCCGGCGTTCGCTCCTGCCGATGAGCGGACGCCCTCGTCACTGATCGGCGGGCTCGTCGGGGCGCCGCGGCAGGGGCAACGGCGGGTCGCCTGGTGAGGGTGTCTGCGGAGTCCGCTCGGCCTCCGCCCGGATCTCGATGCTCGTCCTGTGGGCGATCGGGTCCCAGATCTCCTGGAACGGCGACATGAGCGACTGCCCTCCGCCGCTGCGGCGGGCACGCACGGCGTACCAGGCGAACCCGGTCAGGCTCAGGGGCAGGCTCAGCAGCGACGCCACG